>NZ_KV836198.1:0-13789 GCF_001838285.1 Corynebacterium sp. HMSC074C03
CATTATCGGGGACACTCACAAGGTAACGGGGCAACGTCACCTAGCTCCGCAGCCTCGCTATTCCGGCGCCCAATTCGACGCATTCCAGAGTGACTTGAGTGGCTTAAGTGATTAGAGTGTCTATCTATGATCACTTTCGACGGGGTTACCAAGTCCTATTCGACTTCTAGCCGACCAGCTCTAGACGACGTTTCAGTCCACATAGATAAAGGTGAGTTTGTCTTTCTCATTGGACCGTCGGGCTCTGGTAAGTCGACCTTCCTGCGCCTAATGGTGCGTGAAGAGAAAGTGGATTCAGGAAAACTGACGGTTGCAGACCAGGATCTGACTAAGATCTCTCGCCGCAACATCCCGAAATTGCGCCAAAAGGTAGGGTACGTCTTCCAGGACTTCCGCCTGCTGCCAAAGAAGACCGTGTACGAAAATGTCGCGTTCGCATTGCAGGTAATTGGCAAGCCGAAGGCGAAAATCGACAAAGCTGTTCCGGAAACGCTTGAAATGGTCGGGCTCTCGGGCAAGGAAAATCGCTACCCGCACGAGTTGTCTGGTGGTGAACAGCAGCGCGTTGCCATTGCTCGAGCCTTCGTCAACCGCCCGCTCATCTTGCTTGCCGACGAGCCCACCGGCAACCTCGACCCAAGCACTTCCGGTGACATCATGCTCTTGCTTGACCGCATCAATCGCATGGGCACGACTGTTATCGTGTCGACTCACGACAACGATGCCGTGGACTCCATGCGTCGCCGCGTGTTGGAGCTGGAGCTGGGGCGTCTCGTGCGTGACGACGCCACGGGTGTTTACGGCCTGAACAATTAGCAGACAGTCCATCGGTAGAAGAACTCATTCGAAAGGTATTACTGACCTATGAAGACTCGCTTTGTCCTCGGTGAGGCTTTCTCCTCCTTGGGCCGAAACATCACGATGACCATCGCGATGATTATTACGACTGCGGTGTCGTTGGCGCTGCTTGCGACCGGCATCCTGGTTACTGAGCAGACCAGCCGCACGAAGGATCTCTATCTCGATCGCGTAGAAGTGCAGATCGAACTGAATGAACAAATCTCCGCCGAGGACCAAACTTGCTCCTCGCCGGAGTGTGCTGAGGTCGTCGGCAAGCTTGAAGAGACTGACGGCGTTGATTCGGTGACCTTCCGAAATCGTCAGCAAAACTTTGACCACTTCGTGGAGATGTTTAAGGATAGCGACCCCGTGCTCGTAGAAAATGCGACGCCGGAGTCGCTGCCGGCTGTCGTGATGGTGCGTCTGAGCGACCCGACCGATGTCAGCCCGCTCGATCCGATTCGGGAGCTGCCACAGGTCGACCACGTTACTGACCAGCATGAAGAGATCGGTACTGCAGCTCAGAACCTGGACTCGGTGCGAAATGCGACCTTCCTGCTGGCGGCGGTGCAGGCCGTTGCCGCTGTGTTCCTGATTGCGAACATGGTCCAGATTGCGGCGTTCTCGCGTCGTAAGGAAGTTGAGATTATGCGCATGGTCGGTGCCAGCCGCTGGTTCACACAGGCGCCGTTCGTCCTCGAGGCTGTGATTGCGTCGCTGATTGGTGGTCTGCTGGCTATCGGTGCGCTGTTCCTGGGTAAGGCGACGGTCATCGATCCGGCGCTGAGTAACCTGTACAAGGCACAGCTCCTGGCACCGCTGACCAACGGTGATATTGGTGTGGTGGCGCCAATCGTGGTCATTATCGGCATGGTCTTCGCGGGGCTTGTTGCACAGGTCACGCTGCGTCTTTACTCGCGTGACTAGGGCTCCAATTAGGTTTGCGATTAGACCCCTCGGTTAAACCCGGTGAATAGGGTCAGGGCAGGGTGCCAGGTAAGCTGAAAGCTATGAATAATGACGACGTCCAGCGCCCACCGAAGCTCGACAAGAAGGCTTATGAGGCCGAGCTCAAAAAGCTCCAGGCAGAGCTCGTCGAAATGCAGCAGTGGGTGGTAGAAACCGGTGCCCGAATTGTCATCGTGATGGAGGGTCGTGACGCCGCCGGCAAGGGGTCGGCCATTAAGCGCATCACGCAGTACCTGAATCCCCGTACCTGTCGCATTGAGGCTCTGCCGGCTCCGACGAGCCGTGAGCAGGGTCAGTGGTACTTCCAGCGTTATGTCGAAAAGCTGCCGACTGCCGGCGAAATCGTGATTTTCGACCGCTCCTGGTACAACCGCGCCGGCGTTGAGCGCGTCATGGGCTTCTGTACCTCGCAGGAATACCGTCGCTTCCTGCACCAGGCTCCAATCTTCGAGCGTCTGCTGGTTGAAGACGGCATTATCCTGCGCAAATACTGGTTCTCCGTGTCGGACGAGGAGCAGGTTGCTCGCTTCAAGTCCCGTCGTGAAGATCCGCTGCGCCGCTGGAAGCTCTCGCCGATGGACCTGGAGTCCATCACTCGCTGGGAGGACTACTCCCGCGCTAAGGATGAGATGTTCATCCACACTGATATCCCGTCCGCACCGTGGTTCACGGTTGAGTCCGAGGACAAGAAGCGCTCGCGTATCAATGTCATCAACCACCTGCTGACCACCATTCCGTATGAGCACATTCAGCGGGATGTTCCGGAAATTCCGGAGCGTCCGGAGTCTGAGGGGAGCTACGAGCGTCCGCCGCGTACTGAATTCCGCTATGTGCCGGACGTTGCCGCGAAGCTCGAAGCTGACCGTGTGAAGGGTGCAGGCAAGTCCGATAAGAAGGGCAAGAAGCACAAGAAGGACAAGAAGGACAAGAAGAGCAAGAAGAAGTAGCTTCTTTGTTTAGGCAGGTCTCGCCGCCGTCAGTCGTTCCATCAAGCCAGAGCCTTTCCATAGATAGTTATCTGTGTCACACTGGGTGGCATGACTGCTACTGATAACGGTTCTGGCACGGCACGCACCGAGGTTGATGAGCCAAAGGTGCTGCGAGAAGTCCATGGGCGATCTGGTCACCTTCGGTTGAACAGGCCGAAGGCACTTAATTCGCTCGATTTAGATATGGTCACCGAGGTCGTCGAGGGGCTCCGCGCATGGCGTGACGACGACTCGGTGGATTACATTGTTGCTTCATCCGGTCACCCCAAGGCGTTTTGTGCCGGTGGTGACGTGCGCGCAGTTCGGCAGGCTGTGCTCGATGGTGTTCCGGAGCAGGGGGAGAAGTTCTTCCGGGACGAGTACGAGATGAACGCGATGATTGCGGAATTTGCGCAGTCCAAACCATATATCGCGATTATTGATGGCATCGCTATGGGTGGTGGCCTGGGAGTTTCCATGCACGGCTCCCACCGAATCGTGACTGAGCGAGCCAGCGCCTCCATGCCAGAAATGGCAATCGGCTTTGTTCCCGATGTGGGCATTACCTATTTTTCGCAGCATGTGAACACTCAGTTGGGCGGACCCTCGCCCGCGATTGCTCGGTTTGCAGGACTGACCGGTTACCGCCTAACTGCGGCGGACATGCTGTGGGCTGGATGGGCAACGCATGCGGTGCCATCCGCGCAACTGGACGAGTTCGTCGCGGCACTGGACCGAGACGGAATTGATTCGGCGCTTGCGGAGTATGCGCTCGATGTGGACTCGGCTGAGGCTCGTGAGCTGCTCGGTGAGCCGCAGCTGGCCGAGTGGAGCGATTGCATCGAGGCCTGCTTCGGCGCTGATAGCTGGTTGGAGATTGAGCGTGCTCTCAACGAAGCCGCTGAGGCTGGCTCCTGTGCGTCGTCAACAGTGGAGACCTTCCGCGATCTGCTGGCACCCGCCAACCCGGAGAGTCTCGTGGCGGCAGCGGAGCTCTATGCAGCGAACGCGGGTCCGGGGGTTACGCTGCAGGAGGCTCTGAACCGGGAGATGAAGCTCGGCGCTTACATGCGTCAGCACCCCAATTTTGCCGAAGGCGTGCGGGCGGTTTTGGTGGACAAGGACCGCGACGCCACCTTCAAGCCCGCCTCCGTTCAGGAGGTCGATGTCGAGGGGATTCGTCAGCACCTGAGCTAAATAAAACTGTGACGGCCCGTAGTCGGCGCGAAGTCATCGGCAATCATGGCCGCCAATTCGAGATAGCTCTGGGTAGTGGCGGGCTGGAGATTGTCCAGCTCGATATTCGCGCCATTCGCAATGTGCGGGTCATAGGGGATGACCTGCACTGCGCGGCAGCGCTGGGCAAATAGTTCGTGCACGGTCTCTGTGGACAGCCCCTGTTTATTTAGCTCGTTGACCACCACGACAGTGGTAGAAACCAGCCGTTCGAAGCCGTGCGCTGAAAGCCAATCCAACGTCGTCCAGGCGCTTTTCACGCCGTCCAGTGCGGGCGTGGTGACCAACACCAGGCAATTGGCCGCAGAAAGAATCGAAGCGGCGATGGGCTGCGTCAGGCCAGTGCCGCAATCAGTCAGGCTCACATTGTAATGACGCCGAAGGATGTCGAGGGCTGCGCAGTATTCACCGTCGGAAAGCGCGATCGTCGATGTCGGGTTTTGGTCGCTGCCGACAACCTCCAGGCGCGATGGAGTGTGAGATGTGTACGCGCGGACCTGCGCATATTTGTCCGTATCCGGGGCTCGGAGCAGATCGCGAATTGATGCGGGATTGGCCGCGGTGACGCGTGCGCCGAGGGTGCCAAAGTCCGGATTCGCGTCGATTGCGACGATTCGGTCACTGCGCAGGCTTGCAAGCGTGGCGCCCAGGCACATGGTTGTCGACGTCTTGCCGACGCCACCTTTCACGCTGACAATAGCGATGTTGTAGTCACCGTAGATAGGCTGTCGCACCCGCTCTATCAGCTCGCGTTGCTTGCGTGCCGACGATGATTCCCGCGGCGAAATTGCGCCCCAGGTGGCCTTATGAACCCAGCTGCGCCAGCCCGACTGTGGTGCCTGCCGCGAGTTCAGGCTAACCGCCAAGTCTGAGACGGAAACTGCGTGAGTGACTGCGTGTTTGGTGGAAGTCATAGACTTCGTCCCCTCCCCAAAATTCCCCAAAGTTTATCCCCGCCGTTGTTTTTACCATGCGGCCAGGACCACGGCGAGCCCAAAGACGGCATCGAGAATTCCGACCTGTTTGGGTGTCCACGGCTTAGCGCGGCGAGCGCCGGAGATTGGCATGGCAAAAGACCTGATGAGAAGCCCAATGGCGACAATGGGCACACCGATGCTGATGAGATTCCGGTCGCGGAGCAGGATCCACCCGATGATGGCCGCAGCGGTAATGAGGGCGTGGTAGGTGACCGAGCCAATGAGCCACTGTCGGCTGCCGCGTTTGCGAATCATTGTTTTCACATAGGGCACGGTGCCGACGAAATATCCAGCGTAGATAGCCGCAATTGCCCAGGCTTTCGGGGTTGGCCCGGCGATAATGGGCACCATGAGGCTGGCGGCTAGAACAGTGGAGACACCAGAGAGAAGTGAGCGCGGTCGGCGCTGGTAGGTCTCCCAAATAGCGATAGCGGCAAGAGGGGCGATGAGGGCGACCCAGGTGAGAAGGGAAACGTCGGCAAGCAGAGTGATGCAGCCAGCGACGGCGGTGAGCGCGGTGTATGTGGCGGCGGGTGCCAGATGGCGGCGTTGGCGACGAGAGCGGAGCCAGACGCTGACGGCGAAAAATGCGAAGTAGCCGAGCAGCCACGTCGCGGTTACGGCAAGGCCTGTCCATGTGGGGTTGAGCGCGAGTGCAGTCAGCGGGGGAATGGTGACCATGAACCAAGCGCCGTGCTGGTCCGGAACCCAGCCAGCGGAGCGCTTGTGGTGGGAGCAGCGGGCGGGGCGGGAAGGACGTGGCTGGCGGGGCTTTTGGCTCATACTACGCATTATAGATTCGTAAATATGTCGGGACTGTATTAGATCCTCATTGAATAAAAGGCACATGCGCACAAGGCGACAGTGCTAACGTTGAACTCGCATTCTCAGGGCGAGGTGAAATTCCTCACCGGTGGTGAAGCTGCGGCTGACGCAGACAAGTCCACGAGCGCCCTACCTGTGGCCAGAAGGGGCATCAGGTAGGGGACAAGCAGATTTCGGTTGGAATCCGAAACCGACGGTCATAGTCCGGATGAAAGAGAAGGAGTTGAATAATTCGTGGAATACGTGTCGGGTTTTTTGGTGGGTTTCCTCACTGCACAGCTCAGTGTGGCGGGAGCACCAATCTTAATTCGAGAAATTGTTGGTAACCTCTTTGGCCTCGCGTGTGCCTTCCTAGGTATGAAACGCAAGGTATGGGCCTGGCCGGTCGGCATTATCGGAAATGCCTTGCTGTTTACCGTCTTCCTCGGCGGAGTTTTCCACACGCCGCAAAATCTTGATCTCTATGGCCAGGCTGGGCGTCAGGTCATGTTTATCGTCGTCAGTCTCTACGGGTGGTTCAGCTGGGTCAAGTGCCGCAATCAGAGCGGTGATGAGGTCGCAATTGAGCCGCGGTGGGCGACGGCAACGGAACGCATTGGGATGATTGCCGTGGCTATCTTCGCCACAGTAATCTGTGCCAATGTCTTTGAGATGCTGGGCTCGTGGGGGCCATGGGCCGATGCCTGGATTTTCGTCGGTTCGATGCTAGCGACCTGGGGCATGGCCCGCGGCTGGAACGAATTCTGGCTGATCTGGATTGCCGTTGACGCCGTGGGAGTGCCGTTGCTGCTCAAGGGTGGCTACTACCCGTCGGCAGCGCTGTACCTCTTCTACGGATGCTTCGTTATTTGGGGCTTTGTCTCCTGGGTTCGACTCGAGCACCAGCACGACAATAACCAGCAGAAGAGCTCCGAGACCGACCAAGTACCGGCTTTGGCAGCAGCCGAGCGGTAGGATAGTCCAGGTGAGCTTCCGACCAGATAACTCCCGTACCAACCGCGCCCATCAAGCCGAAGAGCGTGCCCGCAGTCTCGTGCAGGACGTCCTCGACCGCGAGGAGCGGGTACGCAACAATCTGGCCAGCGTTGATGTCGACCCGTGGACGATGCGTTTCGTCGTCGATGAGTCGATTTCTGAGGGCGCAATCATCACCTGGCGCAATGAGGCCACTCGTGCCCGCCGCATCATGCGCCGCTACGACATTCAACGGGGCTACCGCGAGAAGTTGCGCGAAGTTGAAAAGCGCATCGATGCCATGTTGCACCTCGCGGAGTCGCTGGAGGAGTCGTGGGACGCCGCGGCACACGCTTCAAAGAGGCTTTCCGACGCGGAGGCCCGCGATGTCGCCGCCTTTGAGCGTGAGCGCGAGCGGCAAAATGACGCGGCAGAGACTAAGCGTCAGCGCGAGGAGAAGGTCCGCAAGTTCCGTCGGAAAGCGGAAAACATTGCTGCCGACGCGTGGGACGCGGGCCGTGACGCGCTAGAGAAGCTGCCGCCACTGTCGTCTTCGTTGAAGGACATCGCGGCCAAGTTCCGTTCGAGGGGCTCGGAGGAGGAACCGCGCGAGGTACGGCGGGCAACCGCCCGCGACCTACGCAAGGAGCCTCCGCTGCCGGAGGACTAGTATTCCTCGGACTTAGCTGCTTGAACCACTTCGGCGAGCTTGGAAATCTCTTCGTGAGAAGGCCTAATATCTGGATGCGTACGGCAGTAGTCCAACAGCAAGTAACCGGCCGTGCGAATGCGACGATGCCCATCCCAGTGTGGAGCGGCGGTTTTGGGGTCGTTGGTGGCCAGAGACGAGATGGCCTGGCGCTCACTGAGCAGCTCGTACTGGAGATCGCGACGAATATCGAGTGCCTGATTCGGAGTGCCGGTTAGCAGCGCGCCGAGAAGAGCACCCATCTGTCGATAGCAGCGCGGAATATGACGCAGGTAGTGCTTCTCAATGCTCTCGGTCGGCCAGAAGTGCAGGACAGCGAGAGCCAGCGCGCAGGCGATACCGACTTCCAAAACACGATCGGTCACAATCGGTGCGAGCTCGCCAGCGACATTTCCGCCCAGCAGCAGCGCCAGCGGAGTGGTGACGATCGTCGTCAGCGCATAGTTCTTCACCACGAGAATCTCCGCGCCGAATTGGCAGGCTGCAAGCGCGATAAGTAGCGTCCAGCTGTCCAGGCCAAAGGAAAAGAGCAGCGCATAGAGGAAAATGCCGATAATCGAGCCCACCATGCGGTGAATCCCTCGAATCGAACCGGCGGTGCGGTCGGGGCCCCACTGTAGAGTCATCAATGCGCTGACCACCGCCCAGTCAGGCCGGTCAAGACCGACGAGCACGCTGATGAGACCAGCTAAGCCGCCGGTAATAGCCACCTTTGTCGCAGTCATCGACGCGTGAGAATAGCGGTCGAAAGAGCGGAAGATTCGGTAGCTTACGCTTGGCCGAGCGAGTGGAATGGTTGTCTGTGTCTCGTCGATAAGGTTAGGCGTGTCCACGATGTCCACAGCGCTGCCGTGCACGCCCAAGCGTCCGCGGATAGCAATCAGTCGCTGATGAGCAGCAATGACACGGTTGACCAGTTCCGTATGGGAGGGCTTGACGATTTTGCTGCCACGGATGATGCCTGCGTCGGCAAGCGATTCCCATGCGTCGGTGAGTGCAGTTTGCGCCTGGTGATGAACGGCGAACGATGTTGAGTCTGACTTTTCCATCGCCTCGATGGCTGATTCAAGGGATTGGACGGCCGCCATCTCGGGGCCGTGCGGATTCCACAACCGCGGTGCCATGCCGATGACTATCGCCGAAAGCACACCAACGGTAGCCCACATGGCGGTTTCAACCGGGTTGAAGCCAAGGCGGGCGACCATTGTGGTACCGCCGGAGACCATCACAATGAAGAATGAACCTGGTGGTGGCAGGCGCAGTGCGTTTTGGATAAAGGCCCCGACTGTAGCCAACGCCGTGGTAAAAAGTGCGATGAGCAGTAGCCATAGATTACTGCCGCCGGAAGCGATCTCACTGTGGACCACTGAGCCAACAAAACTGCCGGACATAACGCCGGCGACCAGGCATAGTCCGGCGATGGCCATCACGCGCAGACGACTGCGGTAGGGGTGGCCCTCGCCATAGATGACCACACAGCCACCAGCGGCGATAAGGAGCATCTCCGAGCCATGGCCGGTGAGAAGTGCCACGGCACCCGGCAGGAATAGCGCGAGTGCTGCGCGGAGGGCACCGGGCCATCTTTGCGCACGGGAGTGGAAGGCAGTAAAAAGCTGCCATGCACTTGGTTGTGGAGGAAGCTCAACCGGTTGGCTCAATGTTGGTGAAATCTCCTTATCTATATTGGGTTGTTATTGGGTTGTCGCTGTAGGTGGCCGAAAACTCTAGTCCGCGACCAGCGTCTCGAGCGTGAACTCCGGGTGCTCCTTCTCAATGAAGGACAGCTTCCACTTGTCGCCGAAGAGGGCGATGAGGGCGCCGTCGGAACGGGTGAAGATCTCCACACCGCGTTGCTTTGCCAGCTCCGGCGCGGTCTCTTCGTCCGTGCGGCGGGCGACGGAGTAGGGGATGAGATCTGCGATGGTCTCGACGTTGTACTCGTTTTCCATGCGCGCCATCATGACCTCGAACTGCATCGGTCCGACCGCCGCCATCACCGGGGCGGCATCGCCGCGGGCATCGTTGCGCAGAATCTGCACCACGCCCTCGGCATCGAGCTGGTCGACAGCCTTGCGGAACTGCTTGTACTTGCCCAGGCTCTTGGCGCGCAGGGTGCGGAAGTGCTCCGGCGCGAACTGAGGCATGGGCTTGAATTGGACCTTGCGACCCTCATAAATCGTGTCGCCCGGAGCCAGCGAACCCGCATTGACCAGGCCGACAATGTCGCCCGGGTAAGCCGTCTCCACAGTCGAACGCGTCCGGCCGAAAACGGTCAGGGCATACTTCGTGGAGAAACTACGTCCTGACTGCGCATGCGTGACCTGCATGCCGCGATCAAACTCGCCAGAGACAACGCGCATGAATGCCAGCTTGTCGCGGTGGTGCGTATCCATACCCGCCTGCACCTTGAACACGACGCCCGAAAAATCATCCGTCGGTTCGCGCTTTTCGACGATAGCTCCCTGGCCGCCAGCCGCAGCAGCGGCAACGGCAGCCGGGTCGGACTCGCGGGCGCCAGGTGCCGGAGCCAGTTCGCAGAGAGTGTCCAGGATCTGGTGGACACCCCAATTCAGCATGGCCGAGGCGAAAATCACCGGAGAGGTGTCGCCAGCGAGGTACATCTCCTGGTCGTGGTCAGCGCTATCGGCGGAGAGCAGTTCGGACTCCTCGGCTGCCGTCTCCCAGGCATCGCCCTGTTCCGCGGCGGCCTCATCTGGGGTGAGGTGCCGCTCGGCGGCAATGGTGGCACCACCGGCAGTGCGCTCGAAGCCGATGAACTGCTTGGCCTCACCGTCCTCGCCACGCTCCAGTAGACCGCGGAAGTCACCCGCCTCGCCGACTGGCCAGTACAGCGGTGTCGGCTGCAGGCCAATCTCCGCAACAATCTCATCCATCAATTCCAGGGGAGCCTTACCCGGGCGGTCCCACTTGTTGATGACGGTGACGATGGGAATTCCGTTGGACTTACAAACCCGGAACAGCTTCAACGTCTGAGGCTCGAGACCTTTGGCGCCGTCGACAAGCATGACAGCGGCGTCGACAGCCGTGAGCACACGGTAGGTGTCTTCGGAGAAGTCGGCGTGACCAGGTGTATCGACGAGATTGATCATGTATGGTTCGCCGTCGTGCCCCTCTGGCTGGTACTCGAACTGCAGCGCGGAAGAGGCAATCGAGATGCCGCGATCCTTCTCCATGTCCATCCAGTCGGACACAGTCGACTTGCGGCCGGCCTTGCCGTGGACAGCACCGGCTTCGTTAATGACATGAGCATGCAGCGCCAGCGCCTCGGTGAGCGTGGACTTACCGGCATCCGGGTGTGCGATGACGGCAAATGTGCGGCGGCGTGCTGCTTCTTCGGCGAGAGTGGTCACAGGGAGACTACGCTTTCCTTAAAAAGAAAATCGGAATAAGGGAATCGGGTTCAACCTTTCTAACTTACCGCTCCAGTGGGGTAAGGGGTCAATTACGTTGGGGTGGCGTTAGAGGTTGAACAGTTCGCGCAGCGTCGTGATGACGCCTTCCTCCGCGTTCGATGGTGCGATGTCGGTGGCGCGGCGTTTGATTTCCGGGTGACCGTTGGACATGGCAAACGAACGGCTTGCGTGGTCGATGAGCTCGAGGTCATTCAGGTAGTCAACAAAGCAGACAGTTTCGGCAGGAGAGACACCGAGGGCCTCCTGCAGGGCGGCGAGTGCCGTGCCCTTGTTGGTGCTGGCATCGATGAGATCCACCCAGTGCTGGCCGGAGACGACCGCGCGCAGGTGCGGGCTCTGGGAACGCAAGTAATCGGCGGATTCGTCTTCGACGGAGTAAGGATCAAAGGCGGCAATTTTGACGATGCCGTCATCGGCGGCGGCGACGATGACATCATCGACTTTCTGCAGCTTCAAATAGTACTTGGCGGCCTCGTTGAATTGCAGCTGCTGAACTTCCTCCGGAATATTGAAATGCGGCGGGAAAAACTCCACGTATGCGCTGGCAGAGCCGCAGATGATAACCGATAGAGGAGTGCGCCCCGCTGCCACGCGGTTGTCGTTGAACTGGCGGATCGCGTGTACCAACTGGGTGACGATGTCGTGGTCGATACTGGTAACTGAGACCACCTCGCCCGCATCCGCGACATAGTTGCCGTTTTCCGCAATGATTGGGATGCGGTGTGCAATGGGGGCGAACTGGTCGGCCAGAGTGGCGTACTGGCGGCCCGATGCGGGAGCGAAGTGGACACCGCGGTCGAGCAGTTCGGTGACTACCGGCCAAAAGGAATCCGGGATTTCCTTGTCTTCATTTAATAGAGTCCCGTCCATATCCGTGACTACAAGGCGGTATGGCGGCTGGGCGGGAGATTGCTGCTGGATATCCAGGGGTTCCGTCATGGCTTTAATTCTAACGGGTAAGTAGGGTTCACTTTTCTTCCTCAGGTCGCCTCCCCGCGCCTCCCCCGATTGGGTGAAAGCTGGGCCACAATACGGGGTACCCAGTTGAGGGCGATAGCCGGTGAACGGCGTGTGCGGGGTATTTTGAGGGGGAACTCATATTCATTTAAGCCAGGAGGATTTATGTCGGATTCGGCCCCCATCAAGCGCAATGACTGGAATGAGCGCATCAGCCTTGCAGAGCAGATGATCCCCCTCCTGGGACAGCTGCGACGCAACAACGATGTCGTGACTTCAATCTTCGGCCGCCGACTGGAAAACGTCACCGAGACCGGCATCATTAAGTCGCACCGCTACGCCCGTCGCATTACCTCGCAGGAGCTGCCTCTGAGCCAGACTCTGCCGATTCTGCAGGAACTGGTGAAGATGGATCTCGGCACCGCCTCCATCGACCTGGGCGCCCTGGCTACCAGCTTCGAAGAGGAAGGCGGCGATCTGCGCGCATTCCTCGAGCGGGAGCTTGCCGAGGTTATCGGTGCCGGGACTCACACCCCGAAGACCGACATTGTCCTCTACGGTTTCGGACGCATCGGTCGTCTGCTGGCCCGCATTCTGCTTGCTCGTGAGGCACTGTTCAACGGCCCGCGCCTGCGCGCGATTGTGGTTCGCCAGAATGGTGAGGACGACATCGTCAAGCGTGCTTCGCTGCTGCGCCGTGACTCCGTCCACGGTGCATTCGACGGCACCATCTCGGTTGACCGCGAAAACAACATTATTTGGGCAAACGGCACCCCGATCCAGGTCATTTACTCCAACGACCCGGCAACTGTTGACTACACCGCCTACGACATTAACGATGCGATTGTCATTGACAACACCGGTCGTTGGCGTGACCGTGAGGGGCTGTCGCAGCACCTTCAGTCCAAGGGGGTTTCCAAGGTTCTGCTCACCGCGCCGGGCAAGGGCGATGTAAAGAACATCGTCTACGGAATTAACCACAGCATCATCGAGGACTCTGACAATATTTTGTCGGCAGCTTCCTGTACTACCAACGGCATCACCCCGGTGCTGAAGGTCGTCAATGACAAGTGGGGCGTCGAGTTCGGTCACGTCGAGACCGTCCACTCCTTCACCAATGACCAGAACCTGATTGACAACTTCCACAAGGGTTCCCGCCGTGGTCGCGCAGCCACCCTGAACATGGTTCTCACTGAAACCGGTGCCGCAAAGGCCGTCGCCAAGGCTCTGCCGGAGTTTGAGGGCAAGCTGACCGGTAACGCCATCCGCGTTCCCACCCCGGACGTTTCCATGGCGGTGCTGAACCTGACTCTGGACACTGAGGTCGACCGCGACGAGGTTAACAACTACCTGCGCGAAGTTTCCCTGAAGTCCGTCCTGCGCCAGCAGATTGACTACATCCACTCGCCAGAAGTGGTCTCCACTGACTTCGTCGGCTCCACCCACGCTGGCATCGTCGATGGTCTGGCTACCATCGCCAACGGTAAGCACCTAGTGCTCTACGTCTGGTACGACAACGAGTTCGGTTACTCCAACCAGGTCATCCGTATCGCCGAGGAAATCGCCGGTGCTCGCCCGCGTGTCTACCCGAAGCGCAAGCACATCGACGAGCTGTAAGTCGGCGGTCCTGGGCTCGAGCTGTTGAGCCCTCGAACGCCCTCTTCCCCCTCCTAAACCACGGGGGTTGAGGCGATGGGGAGGGCAGGGGAGGGGGACGGAGCTTTCGGTGCGGGAGGCCGCTATCGCCTACCGCTGGTGGACGTGGTTCTGCGCGGCTTCGGCGCGGATGCATGGGCCGGGGCGGTAAGGGATAGATGACGTTGTAGCGCCGCCGGGCAAGGCACATCACCGCGGCTTGTGCTTCTGTCCTTCAGCCCGTTTGCGCAGGTAGTAGTCGCGCGATGCGGGATGGCAGTTCGA
>NZ_KV836199.1:0-25317 GCF_001838285.1 Corynebacterium sp. HMSC074C03
GCCCGGAAAAGACACACTTTTCTTTACTTAACCCTCCCTGAACGGCGGCGGAAAGTAGTCAATAACAAAACCCTCCCTCACTGAGATAACTCCAGGTGAGGGAGGGTTTTTACTTGGTCGGGGTAGCGGGATTTGAACCCACGGCCTCTTCGTCCCGAACGAAGCGCGCTACCAAGCTGCGCCATACCCCGAGGCCACAGACACGAACTGGGAACATACGTCTCAGTGCTGTGCTTGCGAGGACTTACTTTAGCCCGACGCTGAGCCAGAATGCAAAACGCCTGCTTAACGGGCTGCGGGGCCAAGCAGCGGTCTCTGGCGCACCCAACGAATTACGGATTACGAACTACGAACCGCGCCCAACGAATTACGAACTACCCCCCTGCGATCAACAAACTACGAATCCCGCTCCACAACCTCAATCAAGGTCGCGGACGGGCGGCAGAACAGGCGCACCGGGGCGTAAGGGGAAGTGCCAAGGCCATTGGAGACGTGCAGCCACGTCTTCTCGGTCCAGCGCGACAACCCCGAGGCCCGCGAGCGGTCGATACCGCAGTTGGTCACAATGGCCTTCCCCCCGGGCAGGCACACCTGGCCACCGTGGGTATGACCAGAAAGCACCAGGTCGTAGCCATCTTCAGCAAAAGCATCCAACACGTGGGGCTCCGGCGAGTGCGACAGGCCGATAGCGATGTCGGCATCCGCATTCGGGGCACCGGCGATCTGCGAATAATCCTCCAACTCGTGATGGGGGTCATCCACACCGGACAGTGCCACCTTCACTCCGCCTGCGACAAACTCCAGCCGGGCATGGGTGGCATCCTGCCAGCCGTGCTCGATAAACGCAGCGCGCATACCGCGCCACGGTAGTTCGACGCGCGAAGGCTTGCGCTTCTTTCCCGTCAGGTACTTCAGCGGATTGACAGGCCGTGGCGCGAAGTAGTCATTCGTACCAAACACGAAGGCACCCGGACGGTTCAGTAGGGGGCCGAGTGCTGCGAGGACACTGGGAACGGCTTTGTCGCTGCCCAGGTTGTCGCCGGTATTAATCACCAGGTCAGGGTTCAGGGCATCGAGGCTGGCAACCCACTTCTGCTTCAACTTTTGGTCGGGGAGCATGTGGAAGTCGGAGACGTGCAGAATCCGGAAAGGCTCACCCTCGCGCTTTCCCGCCCGGGCGAGCGTGCCGGGTGCCAGCACGGGAACTTGAACGCGGTGGAGTTTAAATGCGCGCAATTCGATTTGGTTCGCGTAGATGAACGTCGTCAAGCCGAGCGTGGCGAGAGCTGCGGCAGACCGCAGAATTCGGTTGGAAAAAGCGCGCGATGTCATGACAGAGACACTATCAACTACAGCGGTAATCTAGGGCGTATGAGTGAACTGAAGAACACAATTGTCTCCGATATGACCGCCGCAATGAAGGCCCGCGACAAGGAAACCGTTGCGGCGCTGCGCATGCTGAAGGCCGCCATCCAGACCGAGGAGGTCTCCGGCTCCAAGCACGAGCTCACCGATGAAGAGGTGCTGCGTGTGATTGAGCGGGAGGTCAAGAAGCGTCGCGAGTCCGCTGAGATGTACGCCGAGAACGGACGCCAGGAACTTGCCGACGCCGAGCTCGCCGAGGCAGAGGTTTTCGCCCGCTACCAGCCGGAACAGCTTGACGACGACGCCGTGAAGAATCTCGTCGCAGAATCCGTGGCCGAGGTTGCTGGCGATGATGCGCCGAGCATGAAGATTATGGGTCAGGTTATGAAGGTGGCAAAGGAAAAGGCCGCTGGCCAGGTCGATGGCAAGCGGCTCTCCGAGGCTGTTAAGGCTGCCCTGCAGGGCTAGCGCGAACTTTCGGGGTTCTTTCAGTGCCGCGGTGACTTTTAGCAAGTTGCCGCGGCCATTTTTTTAAACCGGCAGCTTTTAGAACCGTAGCTTCGAGAACGGCAGCTTCTAGAACGGCAGCAGCGGAATCAGATCCCGCAAGCTCGGCGCCGGCGGAGTGTTTGGCCGAGGGAACTGCGGTAGCGGATCCGGCCGGGGCGTCGTCGACTCCGGTCGCGGCGACGGCGCTGGTGGCGGGGTCGGACGACGGGTGCCATCGGCCACGCGGATTGTGACGGTGCCACCCTTGAGAAGCAGCGGTGGCTGATCCAGTCCGACCACGATTCCGCGCGACTCACCCGTGTGGGACACTGTACGTTCCTCTACCTTGTAGCCAGCCTTCTTAAGGGTCTCCCGAGCCTCGGCCTTCTGCATGCCCACCACATTCGGCATTTGGGTGATAGAGGTGCCCAGGCCGTAGTCCGAATCCAATGGGGGGAGATTCTTTCCGCCATAGTTCTCGATAATCGGGCCGACTGCGCCGAACCACGTCCGCGCGGGCTCGCGACCACCAAAGAGGTTGCCGCTCGGGCACTGGCGCAGCGGTGACGTGCACAGCTCCGTGACAGTCGGGGTGTCGTTGTAGGCGTACACCGATCCGGCCAGACCGCCGGTGAAGCCCAGGAATGCCGCGGACTGGTTCGACTCGGTGGTACCGGTCTTAGCCGCGACTGGGCCGTCCCAATTCAGCTCTTTCGCGGCATCCTTCGCAGTGCCATCGGTGGCGTCATTGCTGAGCGCATTAGCAATCGCGTGCGCGACCCCCGGCTCCACCGCCTGCTCGCACGGTGGCACATTCAGCTTGACCGCATTGCCCTTGGAGTCCGTAATCGACTCAATTGGAGAGGGCTCGCACCAGCGGCCATTGCTGGCCAGGGTGGCAGCGACATTGGACAGCTCAAGGTTATTCACCGACGTTGGCCCCAGCACGAACGAGCCGAGCTTATGCTCCGAGACATAGTCCGCCACCGAGGACTCGCCATCAAAACTGCCCGGCTCCGTGTATGAGCGCATGCCCAGGCGTACTGCCATGTCCATCACGCCATCAACGCCGACCAGCTCCGAAATCTGAATAAAAGGAGTATTCGGCGATCGCGCGAGCGTCTCACGCAGTGACATCGACGGCGGGAAACTGCCTACGTTCTCCACGCAGTACAGGCCCGGCGGGCAGCCCTCTGCGCCACCGGTGCCCAGCCCGGAGGCCTCATAACGACGCGGCACCGGGAAGTGGGTATCAATACCCAGCCCCTTTTCCACTGCCGACGTCGCCGCGAAAATCTTAAAAATCGAGCCTGCGCCATTGCCTACCGGCGTAAATGGCTGCGGCTGCACGGTCTGCATTTGCTCCGCATCGAGGCCGTATACGCGTGACGACGCCATCGCGAGCAACTTCCTGGAGTCATCCCCAGGCTCAAGCAAACTCATAACCTCAGCTGCGCCATCCGCAGTCGGTGACGCCTGCTGACGCAGAGACTCCTGCACGCTGTCCTGCACACGCGGGTCCAGTGTGGTCTTCACATGGAAGCTACCGCGCTTCAGCTTTTCGGCATCAATACCGTGGTTCTCCAGGTAAGAGACCACATAGTCACAGAAGAAACCGCGATCGCCCGCCGCGATGCAACCCTGCGGCAGGTGCTGAGGCTCCGGAAGAATACCGAGATCAGCTGCCTTGGCGTCCTGAGCCTCCTGCGGGCCAATTGCCCCCGTGGATTCCATAGCCGCAAGCACATCGTTACGCCGTGCATGCGCACCTTCCGGATTTGTATACGGATTGAGCCCGGAAGACTGCTGAACCATGCCCGCGAGCAGAGCGGCCTGCGGAACATTCAGATCGGACGCGGGAATGCCGAAGTAGGTCTGAGCTGCAGCTTCCACGCCGAAAGCGCCATTGCCGAAGGGGACCAAGTTCAGGTACTTAGTCAGAATTTCGTCTTTCGTCAGCTCATCTTCCAGATCCAACGCGATGCGAATCTCGCGGATCTTGCGGCCATAATCCGTGGCAGTGGCAGCGCGGCGCTCCGACTCCGACTGCGCGTCCACGAGCAGCGTGTGGTTCTTAATCAACTGTTGCTCAATCGTGGAGGCGCCTTCCTGCACTGACTGAGACATGAAGTTCTTTACCGCCGCACGAGCAGTACCCTTCCAGTCCACACCAGAGTGCTCATAAAAGCGCCTATCTTCCACGCTGACCAGCGCATCCTTCATAGCTGGCGAGATGCGTTCCGACGGCACATTAAACCGCCGCTGATCATAGAGCCACGCAATTGGCTGATCATTACGATCCGTAATAGTGGTGACCCCTGGTGCGTCCTTAGAAATCACCGACCGCGACGCCGACGCGAATTCATCAGCCGTGCGCGCAACGAGGTAGGCCGAGCCGCCCACAAGAGGAAAGAGGGCGCTGGCCATAATCAACGCTGCCAACACAGTGGCAACGGAGAGCTTGAACAGCGTCGAACCTTTATTCACAGCAATCACACTACAAGGTAGGGCGGATTGAGCCGAAGTGGGTTTTCGAAAATCCACCTAGTGACATGCCCGGGGAGTCCAGTAAAACGCCTGGCGAGCGGGGGAGGGGGCGCTACGAATGCCCTTACAACACCGCGCAACTCGTCGTGTAGTGGTTTCCGGAAAAAGATTTTCATAGTGACGCAAATCACCCCCGTGCTTTTGTTGGAAAAAGTTGCCCCACCTGCATCGTTATATTTAGAGCTGCGCCACGTCCACCCTTCTAGTGTGACCCAATCGACATTATTTGGGTGGTGTGAATAGACTTACAACAAAATTTCAGCACTATTTAGTTGAAACTATTTCGAAATAACGAAAATCGCAGGCACGAGGAGGCTACAATGACCGCCACGATTCCAGATCGCAACCGCACTGCTACTACGCCAGAATACGAGCTCGGTGTAGAGAGCTTCCGCGATCGCCAGGAGTGGGTCCCGCGCGCTAAGTGTCGCGATATTGACCCGGATAAGTTGTTCGTTCGCGGCGCCGCACAGCGCGAAGCCGCAGTTATCTGCCGCCACTGCCCAGTGGTTCTGCAGTGCCGTGCCGACGCTCTGGATAACCGCGTCGAGTTCGGCGTCTGGGGTGGCCTGACCGAGCGTCAGCGCCGCGCAATGCTGCGTGAGCACCCGGAAATTACTTCGTGGGCCGACTTCTACGCTGAGCAGTACGCAGCTCAGCGCAAGGCAAAGCTGGCTAAGTAAAAACCGAACTTAGACCGAAGTAAAACTGAACCCCCAGCGCGCGAGGCTGGGGGACAGATAAAGTAGCTTCCATGACTACTAAATGGGAATACTTCACCGCACCGCTGCTCATTCACAACACCAAGGCCATCCTGGACAACTTTGGTGAGGACGGCTGGGAACTCGTCACCGTTCTCCCGGGCCCGACCGGCGAAAACCACGTTGGTTACTTCAAGCGCCCGAAGACTGACTAATTACCTCGGTGTCTAGCACCTAACTAACAACGGCGGTTGTGCTTTCGATTGGCAGCTGACTCACGGTTGGCTGCCATCTTTCTTTGGCCGGCTTTATTCGCCCGGCCCTAGCCGCCGTGGAAAGGCTTAACTTAAATGAGCAACTCTGAATCTCGCACTCCTTCCCAAGCCCTCGAGGACCTCGGGCTTACCCTGCCTGCCGTTGCCGCGCCAGTTGCGGCCTACGTACCCGCAACGCGCACGGGCAACCTTGTTTTCACTTCCGGTCAGCTCCCATTCATAAACGGTGAGCTCACCCACGTCGGCCACGTCGGCGCGGAAGTCACTGCTGAGGAGGCCAAGGAGGCCGCCCGCACCTGCGCTCTCAACGCTTTGGCCGCAGTCGATGCCGAGGTCGGTCTCGACAATGTCACCCGCATCGTGAAGGTCGTCGGCTTCGTCAATTCCGCCGCCGGATTCACTGGTCAGCCGGGCGTTATCAATGGAGCCTCGGAACTCTTCGGCGACGTCTTCGGCGAACGCGGCCAGCATGCTCGTTCGGCAGTGGGTGTGAATCAGCTTCCGCTGGACGCACCCGTGGAAGTCGAGATCATCGTTGAAGTAGCCCAGTAGCTGCTGTATTTGGTGCCGTGACCAGTGGGGATGTTGCGTTCTCCGGGGCGTCGTAAAGCGTGCTTACACCCAAATGAGCCGAATTGGAGGGCGTAGCGCGCTCCCCGGATTGCGCAACCACGTAGGATAGAGGACATGGAGCATCCTGCGTATAGCCAACTGCGTCAGATTTCTCAGTCTGTGGGCGTCGTTCTGTGCCCGAACCCCAGCTACTCTTCGCTGGAGGGTACGAACTCCTACGTTATTAAGGCTGAGGGGGATAGCCGCAGCATTGTCATCGATCCGGGTCCGGAGGACGAGGGACACCTGAACGTCCTCCAGCGCTATGCCGGCGACGTTGCGTTGATTCTGCTGACGCACCGTCATGGCGACCATGCTGATGGCGCCACACGTTTCCGTCAGCTCACCGGCGCGCCGATTCGTGAGCTGGAGTCTCAGTACTGCGCGGGAGGTCAGGATCCGCTTGTCGACGGCGAACGTATCGTCCTCGACGGAGTGACTCCGCAGATTGAGGTCGTGGCAACCCCTGGTCACACCGCTGATTCTGTCTGCTACTTCATCCACACTGGTGATGGCGAGGATGATGTTGAAGGCATCGTTACCGGTGACACAATCGCTGGCCGCCACACCACTATGATTTCGGAGACCGACGGCGACCTGGGTAAGTACATGGAAACCCTGAAAATGCTGGATTCGCGCGGCAAGGGTGTTCGTCTGCTGCCTGGTCATGGTGCTGACCTGCCGGACATCACTGTAATGACGCAGAAGTACATTGAGCGTCGTAAGCTGCGCCTGCAGCAGGTGAAGGATGCCGTTGCCAAGCTGGGTGACGAAGCTACGGTGGACCAGATTGTGGATGAGATTTACACCGATGTCGATCCGGTGCTGCGTCATGCTGCTGAGCAGTCGACGCGTGTGACCCTGCGCTACCTGCGCGATCACGGGGAGTAGTTGCTGGGTTTTGGCTTTGGCTTCGGCCGGTTGCTGGGCTGGGCTTAATTGAGACTTGGCTGAAGCTGAGCTTGAGTCGCCGCATGAAAAGAGCGCGTGACCTGCAGATTTGCGGGTTGCGCGCTTTTTGTTTGGGCTAGTGCTGGTTGGGGTGCGTTGTGTGTGGGTGTGTTGTGTGTGGGTGCGTTGTGGGAGGGGGCAGCTCAATCACGTATCGATGAGGTATTCACTTGTCGATGAGCTATAGCGCACGCATAAGTGAACAGCGCATCGACAAGTGAATGATGCGGGGAGAAATTGGTGAATGGTGCATCGATAGGTGCCGGGAATGCGTCGATGAGTGGCAGAAAAGCGGGAAGCATCGACGGGAAGCATCGATAAGTGCGCCAAAATTGGCCATAAATCGGTTGGTGAAGTGGGGCCAGCATGCCGGGCCAGCATGCCAGGCCAGCATGACAGGCCAACGGGGAAAACCAGCGGGGAAGGCAACAAAAATCCCGCGAGCCTCATGCGTTTCATGCGCTCCTACGGGAACCGAGGAACCAAAAGCAGAGGCTGCGGGATGTGAGTCGTTTGGGCAGCGCCACAAGCGCCACAAGCGCCACAAGCTAGCGTGCGCGTCGGGCCAAACGCTCCGTATCGGAGATGAGCACGGACTTGCCCTCAAGGCGAATCCAGCCGCGGTGGGCGAACTCTGCCAGAGCCTTGTTAACGGTCTCACGAGAGGCGCCGACGAGCTGTGCGATTTCCTCCTGAGTCAGGTCGTGGTTCACGCGGAGAGCAGAACCTTCCTGAACACCGAAGCGATTAGCCAGCTGAAGCAGGGACTTAGCAACGCGACCAGGGACGTCGGTGAAGATGAGGTCAGCCAGCGAATTGTTGGTGCGGCGCAGACGGCGGGCCAGCATGCGCAGCAGCTGAGCTGGAACATCCGGGTGCGACCCAACCCATTCCTGCAGCTGATCGGCACTCATGGACGCGGCGGAAACCTCAGTGACGCAGACCGCCGAAGAAGTGCGCGGGCCCGGGTCGAAGATGGAGAGCTCGCCGAACATGTCGGACGGGCCCATGATGGTCAACAGGTTTTCACGACCGTCGGCTGAGCGACGAGCCAGCTTCACCTTGCCATCAATAATGATGTAGAGCCGATCGCCCGGCTCACCCTCATTGAAGATGGTGGTTCCACGCGGGAAGCGAACCGTCTCGAGCTCACCGAGCAAGGCCTGCACAGCCTCCTGGTCAACTCCCTGAAATACACCGGCCCGGGAGAGAATCTCCTTGACGTCATCCACGGTAAAATTCTCCTGTCTTGGGCCACTAACCACCGTAAATACAGGCCAGCAGCCGCCAAATTAACACTCGACTACAAATTGCAGTGGTCAAACAGGAAGAGAAACTGCCCCGTCCCACTACTTTCGGTCTTTCCCGGTAACGCCGCTGCCAGCTTTCAAGGCAGGTCCACCCTGGACGAATTTTACGACAAATCGCCTTTATAGATGCATCCCAAAACTGCGCCGTCACGAAACTACGCCGTCACCAAGATGTGATAAACACCACTGTAGCAAAAGAGCCACTGCGCCTGTGGGGAATTCTGGTGAAAAGCCGCTGAACTGTGTATTTCTAAATAGCAATGAGCTAACGGTGTTCTAAGTTGTGGTTGGACGTGACCTTTTTCGACTTTTCTGACCGATTGCGCCCGAGCTTCAACTGATTGCATCCGCATCTCGGACAAACCTAAGGATCCCGTCCGCGAAAGATATGACGAAAAGGTGCGCACGCGAATTGCAATCCGGGGTAGCCGATACACTACGACCATGGATACGACCGGCAAGGCATCGTCGATAAGCAAGCACCAGGCGACGAGCAAACCCCAACCCACGCACCCGCAGGGATCCCTGACGTCGAAGAAGCGTCGGGCGGTGGGGGCGCATCCGGCGGCGCGGGGGAAGGAGGCGCGCCTGGGCATGGTGCGGCGTGCGCGGCGGATTAACCGCACGCTGGCGGTGGCGTACCCGAATGCGCACTGTGAACTGGACTTTCGTAATCCGTATGAGCTCGCGGTGGCGACGATTCTGTCGGCGCAGTGCACGGACGCGCGGGTGAATATGACCACGCCGGCGCTGTTCGCTAGGTACCCCAGTCCAGCCGATTTGGCGGTTGCGAACCAGGAGGAGGTTGAAGAGCTCGTTCGGCCGACGGGTTTTTATAGGAATAAGGCCGCGAACATCATCGGCTTTGCGCAGGGGGTGATGGAGCAGCACGGCGGTGAGGTCCCGGGCACGTTGGAGGAGCTGGTGAAGCTGCCGGGTGTAGGGCGAAAAACGGCGAATGTGGTGCTGGGGAATGCTTTTGGGGTGCCGGGGTTGACGGTCGATACGCATTTTGGACGTCTGGTGCGGCGCATGGGCCTCACAGAGCAGGAAGATCCGGTGCGCGTGGAGCACGAGATGATGGAGGTGCTGCCGCGCGCGGAGTGGACGTGGTTTTCGCATCGCCTGATTTTCCACGGGCGCCGGGTGTGCCATTCGCGCCGGGCGGCGTGCGGGGCGTGCTTCTTGGCGGCGGATTGCCCGTCGTATGGCGTCGCGGGCCCGGCGGAGCCGGAGACGGCGGAGAAGTTGATTAAGTCAGACGACAGGGAATGGCTTCTCTACCTGGCCGGTCTTAATGACGGCTACAGTGGGGAGGAACTTTCCGCGCTTGACGACGGGGATAGCGCGCGCAACACCACAGCGACACAGGACTAGTCGAGGAGCACTTTTCGTGAATGAGCAGGGCGGTCGTAGTCACAATGGTGGCCACATTGGGGATCGGCAGGCGGACGTTAACCGTTCGGCATCGCTGATTACACTGCTCATCGCGGGAATTAGCATTGTGGGGCTGGTGGTTTTCGCGATTGTGAATACCACTGATGGCAATGACGAGGCCGATGATGGTGGGGCCGGAGCTGGTGTGAGTGCCGGTGTGGATGGCGCTGGCAGTGATGGCACCGGCAGTGATGATGAGGTGGATGGTGCATCGGCGGCGCCAGCGATGTCGAAGGACGAGATCGCGGCGGTAGCGGGTAGTGGCTCGCTGGCCGGTGTGCGCTTGCCGCTGTTGGCGGAGTCGGGAGACTCAGCGGATCAGAGCAACGAGGCTGGCCGAACGGAACTGGTAGACATGGGCCTGGTCGTCGAGGGCAAGCCAACCGTGCTTAATGTCTGGGCATGGAACTGTGCGCCATGTCGCCAAGAGCTGCCGCTTATTGAGCAATGGGGCAAGGACAACCCAGATGTGCAGGTGGTGACGGTGCATGCGGCTCGCGAGGCGGGGCGTGGCCAGGCCTTCCTGCAGGAAATCGGAGTGAGTCTACCAACCTACTCGGACACGGTCGATGTGGTCGGACCAGCGTTGAATCTACCGCGAGTTGTGCCCATCACCGTGGTGTTTAAGGCAGATGGTACAGTGGCGACCATTCATCCCGGTGAATTCACCGATGCGCAGCAGATTACTGATCTCGTGCGAGGTGCGTTGAAGTGACTAAGGGACAGTCGTGGAATCGCGACGCAAGCTCGGGGCTGTATCTGCCGAAGTGGTTGACCAATAGTTTGCCGCCGCACCTAGTCAGCGCTGATTACGGTGCGGCAGGCCACGCCAGCAGCGCCAGCCACGACGCAACAGACCACGCCAGCAGCGCCAGCCACGCCACAACAGGCCACTCGGAGCAGCAGGTGGCCGGTCGCTCCGCTTCGTCGTCAAGCGTGAAGCGTGCGTTTGCGAAGTTGCGGCGAGACTCCTCGACGCAGGAGAAACCGTTGCGGAATCCGGCGCGGTCGGCGGTGTTGGTGCTGATCAGCGGTGATGCGGAGGCGCACCAACGGCCGGAGGATGCCAGCGTGGTACTTACGCACAGGGCGACAACCCTGCGTAAGCATGCAGGCCAGATGGCTTTTCCGGGCGGTCGTGTCGATCCCGAGGACGTGGATGAAATCGATACCGCGCTGCGTGAAGCCGAGGAAGAAACCGGCCTGAACCGAGAGACGGTGACGCCGGTGCGGGTGCTGGACTCGATTGACATTTCGCGGACTGGCTTCGCGGTGAATCCGGTGTTGGCGTATTGGCATGCACCGCATCCGCTGCGTGTGGTCGACCCTGCAGAGACGGAATCGGTGCTCAATGTGCCAATTAGCCACCTGACGAATCCGGACAACCGCATGATGCTGGGCTATCACGGCTGGACAGGACCGGCATTTAAGGTTGGTGACTTCGTCGTTTGGGGCTTTACCGGCGGCGTGCTGTCCTACTTGCTAGACGTGGCCGGCTGGTCGGAACCGTGGGACGACACCAACGTGCAGAAACTTTTGCCGGTGCTCGCGCGTTCCGCTAATGGTGAAAAACTGTCCGTACTGAAGGGAGGCCGACGATGATGCCTGCAATCGCTGTGTTTGACGTTGCGCTGCTGGCGGTCTTCATTTTCGCGCTTATCGTCGGCTGGCAGCAGGGCGCCGTCTCGTCGATTATGGCCATTTTGGGCGTTGTCCTGGGCTTGGTCATTGGTGTGCCCTTGGCACCGCTAGCTATGGCGCAAGTCGAGAACCAGTCGGGAAAGGTTCTTCTGGGCCTCGGCACGGTGATTCTGTTGGCGTTGATTGGTCATGCGGTGGGAACAGTGGCAGGGCAGTCGCTGCGGAATACCATTCGCTCGCCGTTGGCTGTCGGCCTGGATTCTAGCCTCGGTGCCATCGTGCAGTCCGTGACGGCGCTGGTAGTGACATGGATGATCGCCGTACCCCTGGCCACCGCCGTGCCTGGGCAGTTTGCCGACTGGGTGCGTGAGTCCAAGGGCATGAACCTCATTGACCAGGTCGCGCCCGACGAATGGAGCGACGGCTTCAGTGGCATCCTCCGTCAGCTCCGCGATGATGGAATGCCCGCCATCGCTCCGCCATTCGGCTACAAGCAGAACGTCCCCGATGAACCCGCCGACCCCAACGTGATTTCGCAGGGTGTCGTCGACAGTATTCGACCGTCCATCGTCCGCGTCTTGGGCGAGGCCCCGCAGTGCGAACGCTTGCTGCAGGGCACGGGCTTTGTCATCGCGCCGGATCTGATTCTGACCAACGCGCACGTGGTTGCCGGTGCCACCACTGTTCGACTGGAAACCGTGGTCGGCATGGCTGACGCGAACGTCGTGCACTACGATCCGCTTGACGACGTCGCCCTGCTCCGAACCACCGACCTACCCCTGGAGCCCATGCAGTGGGCAGATCAGGAAGCTCGTCCGGGCGATGACGCGGTAGTGCTGGGCTTTCCCGAGTCCGGGCCCTTTAAGGCCACACCTGCGCGCGTGACGGAGAACATCATTATTCGAGGCCCGGATATTTATTCGTCGACTCGGCACGAGCGTCAGTCCTATGTTCTGAAGGCGGATGTGCGCCACGGCAACTCGGGCGGCCCACTGATTACGCCGCAGGGCCAGATCCTGGGCTTGGTCTTCGGTGCCGGTGTGAACAATGACCAGACTGGTTACGCGCTGACGCACGCCGAGGTCCAGCCACACATCGATGAGGCGATGAATAACTACGGGGCCATCGGCACGCAGCAGTGCGTGGCGGGGTAAGCGGAAAGTTGTGTGTCTGTGGACAGGTCAGCCCCAGCCGCAACCGCAGGAGAGTTCCGGCTAGCTTCAGCCGAGCCGAAGCCTAAGACCCCTCCGGCAACCAGTCCAAGTGATCCCTGATTGCCTGCACCACAGCCTGAGGTTTCTCTGCCGGCAGGAAGTGCCCACAATCCGGCACAACGCGCACGTGACTCGAGCTGAGCTCCACTAGCGCACGTGGGGTACGAGTGTCCTGCTCGCCGACGAGCAGCACCGTGTGCTCATCGCTTTTCGACGGGCCCTCCATCGCACTCAACCACTTGCGGAAAGCGGCCGGAGCCGGCCGCGTCCACCAATTCATGTGAGCCAGTGCAGGACGGAGTGCACCACTGGCCAGGCTATCGGTCATGAGTTCCGCGGTCTGTTTCCCCGCGGGGGTCTCGGCGAACCCCTCCCCGGCGGTGGACATGGACTCGCGCACGATGCGCTCAATGAGCCGCTGCTGGCGAGCCTCAGCCGCCTGCGTGCTGAACTTATTGCGACGCAACTGCGGTACCCGTGGCCGCGAGTCCCACCACGAACGGCGCAGCAGAGGAGCCAGGCTACTGCGGAAGTCCTCCGACCACGGGCTCTTCAACTGGTTCAGCCACACTTTCGGATGTGCAGCACCACAACCAATAATTCCGGAGACAAGATTGGGCTGCCGCGAAGCCAACGTCCACGCCACCCAGGTGCCGAACCCCTGACAGACCAGCAGCGCGGTCGAATGCCCCAACGAGCGAATCGATGAGGCGATGTCCTGGGCCGCCTCAAACGGATCGTAGCCTTGCGGTGTTCGGTCGGACTGACCGTAGCCACGCATAGAAATAGCCACAGCGTGCACGGGGAGGGGATCGCCCGAGTCGTCGTTAAGCAGCGGCAAAACCTCGCGCCATTCAAACCAACCGCCAGTCGAGCCGTGAATAAACAACACGAGCGGATCGGAGGGGCGGCCGCACTCGGCGATGTGTAGGCGCTGGCCGCGGACGTGAATGAGACGATGACGCCAGGGGCCAGTGAGAGAATCGCGGAGGGAGGTCATGAGGGGAAAATACCTTATCCGAAGGGCTTAAACCGGGACTGAATAAGACAAAAGGGCGAGACCAACAAAGTCCCGCCCAATTTCTTTCAAGCCTTTAGGTGTACATACCGTTCGACTGCGAAGACTTCTTCGCCGACCCCGACGGCACGACCCCCTTCAGCTCCTGCATCGACTCGATGGTCTTCTCCGGCTTGCGGATCGACTTGACCTTCTTCAGACCCAGCAGTGCTGCAACACCGGCGATGACCAGCATCAGAACGAAAACGATGAGGAACGCAGCCCAGGTTGGCAGCCAAACATCCAGCAGCCAGCCGAGGAAGAAGAAAAAGAAGAACGAGGAGTACAGCGCGACGACGCCGGCAACCGCGAAGAAGCCACCGCCAACTGCGCCCTTCTTAGCCTCGCCAGCAATTTCGGCCTTGGCCAGCTCAATCTCAGAGCGAACCAGAGCGGAAATCTGCGAAGAAGCATTAGACACGAGCTGGCCGACGCTAGCATCACCCGATGCGTTGCTATCCACATCACTCAGCGGGATAGCGGTAACACGCGGTTCGGTGCCGTCGGTAAAGAGACCCTTCGTATCGTCGTTGCTCACGTGTACTTCCTCCTACGCAGATGGTTGGAAAAGATGGTTTGAAACTTTAAAACTGCAGTTACAAACTGCCATACTACCTCTGATTGTGGGTAGGGCGCGCCATAAGGGCGAAAAAGCCAAGAACTCGTTGAAGTTTTTCTCATCTTTGACCATTTCTATATAAGTTTGTCACTTACTTAGCGGTGAAGAATTAGGGTGTGGGATATGAACAATCAGCCTGAGAACGTGCGTGGAGCCGATGGAATTGGCGCCGGTGCTGGCAATGGTGTCGGCAATGGCGCCGGTGCCGGAAAGGGGGGCCTAGCTGGCATGAGCCTGGGTGTGTCCTCCGTGTCGGCGAAGAAGCGCGCAGAGCGTGAGGCAGCGCAGGCGAAGGCATCTGAATCGGGTGCCGGTGGCGCTGACAGTGCTCCCGCCGCTGCTATTCCGCAGCTTGACCCCAAGGACCCCCTCGCGCCCCTGTGGCAGCTCGACGGCGTTGCGCACGCGGCTGATGTCGCGGCCAAGGCTATCCAGGCCGTCCACCGACACAAGGCCAACCTGCGCAAGCACAACGTCACCGGCTCCGAGTCGGTCCTGCGTGGCGCTCGGGCATCGGCGTGGCTAGAAGGCGGCGAGCCATCGCTTCCCGACGACGGCAATATCACCGACCCCGTACTCGCAGCAGCCCTTCGGGTTGCCGACACCATTTCCCCGGAGTCAATTGGTGAGACCACTCGCGTGTGGCAGCGCGCTCCGCAGCAGGTGCTGGCCAAGTTTGCGTTGAACGCATCGCCCGCAGGTGAGACTGAAGACGGTTCCGAGGCGCGGATGAAAGCCGGGCGTCCGGTTGGTGACGACAAGCTCTCGTCTGCGATGAAGGAGCAGCGTCTGCACGTGCTCGGTGACTTCATCACTGGCCGCAGCCAGATCCACGCAGGTGTGCTCTCGGCGATTGTGCACGGTGAGCTGCTGACTCTGCGCCCCTTTGAGTACCACAACGGCATCATCGCCCGCGCCGCCTCGCGGCTGACGACTGTCGCAACCGGCCTGGATCCGCGTGGCTTGGCCGTGCCCGAGGTCTACTGGACTCGCCACCGCCAGGAGTATTTCGAGGCCGCAGAGGGGTTCGCGTCGGGAAGCGCCGATGGCCTGCGTGCGTGGATTCTCCTGCATCTGGAAGGGCTGAAGGCCGGTGCCGTGGAAGCGCGCGGTATCGCCGAAGCGGTGTAGGCGGGCGGCTGCTGGATGGTGGGTTAGTCGGTCTTTGGCTCGTCGTCGTTTTTGCGCAGTGCCAACAGTGTCGCACCCGCGCCAAGCGCCAGTGTGACGCCGGCAAGAATTGCAGCATTGCGTTTCGACGGCGCGCGAAACAGCGGGACGGGATTCCGGAATTGGCGCACAGGCCACTCACGCTCCGCCGCAATCTTGCGCAGAGCGCGATCGGGATTGACCACAACGGGATGGCCGACTGCAGCCAGCATGGGCACATCAGTGATGGAATCCGAGTACGCAAAGCATTCGGCCAGGTTGAACTGGCGCTTTTTCGCTATCCGACGCATCTGCACAGCCTTGTTTTCGCCTCGGCAGAAGAACTCCGTTTCACCCGTGAAGAGCCCATCGCGGACCTCCAGCTCGGTGGCCACCACATTGTAGACACCGAGCGCCTGCGCAATGGGCTCAACAATCTGCCGAGCCGATGCCGAGATAATGAACACCTGATGCCCCTGTGCGCGGTGTTCACGAATGAGCTCCAATGCCTCGGCGTAGATGTACGGCGTGATGTTCTGCTCTAGGGTTTCGATCGCGACCTGGCGCAGTTCCCTGGCGCTGTGACCAGCGATAAGGGAGGAAAACTGCTCGCGCGTGGCCTCCATTTGTACCTCATCGTGTCCCTGTGACATGTACAGGGCGTGGCTGAGTGCCATTTGCAACATGTCCGTCGGCGAAATGATGCCGCGCTCGAGGAATTGCTTGTTGAACGCATATGCCGAGCTCTTGGCAATAATGGTTTTATCCAGGTCAAAGAACGCAGCGACGCGAGAGTTAGCGGTGGCGGGAGCATCGTCCACGATGCCTGTGTTCGTAGAAGCGTGCGGCTGCGGCGTTGTTGAAGCCCTGTTCTCGCCGGTGTTCATAGACTCTGAGCTTACCCATGGATGTCGGGCTCGGGGAGACGTGGGATGTCGGGCTCGGGGAGACGTGACATCGAATATCGTGACATCGAACATATTGGGCATTAAATCCTTTAAAAGGTATTTGCAGATTCCTCGTGATATGTAATACTTGGACGTGGCTGGCCCCTTCTAGTTCTTTTTAGAAACAGACTGCGAGGCCGCCCCGGCTCAATCCCCCCCCCCCGAGCCGGTTAAAGACGCCTCGCGCCAATCCCCCCCCCGGCGCGGGGCGTCGCCCCTTTTTTGGCCCAATGTTGAGGGGCATGTAGTAAAAGTGCGGGCTGCAAATGTGAAACTGTGCGAGTCTATGACACTTTCAGGCCTTTTTTCGTGCCATTTTTGACATAAACGCAGTCACTAACTTGCATTGGCCAGGCCGCGCAGTAGCCATAAGGCAAAGGCGACATGGCGTTCTGCAGTTATCCACAGTCTGAAAATTATCCACAGACAGCGAGGTTTTGGCCCCTTGCGAGCATCATTGAATCCGCCTTTTAGTGCACGCTATGGCCATGGCAATCAAGAAACTGTCCATGGCTCAGCGAACCGAGGCTCCAGCAAATCCAGTAGTCAATGCTGTCGATGATGAAGCGCTGCGTGAAGAGGTTGCACTCATAGTCGCTGCTACCGGTCGTGACTGTGTGCAAGAGACCGTGCCACCTGTGGCTGCAGCGCCAGTGGCCGCACAAGCATTGACATCGTCGCCAGCATCACCACCAGCATCAGCCACAGCGTCAGTGTCCGCGTCGACCGGAGCGGGAGTTTCATCGGCCCTGTGGCGTCGGGCACCAGCGGTGTTCGTTGATGCGTCGGCAGCCCGAAGATTAGCCGGGCGGCCTCATTGTGAGGGAGCAATCTTTCTGGTCCGCAGTGATACTGAGGCGGAAGATACGCAGGTGGCGAAGGTTTTAGCTCCTGTTTACAGCGCTAGTTTGCCCGCGGATAACGTCGATATTGTCGAACTGCTCGGCCGAGCCGAGGTACGCCCGGATGGTCCGAGGCTCTCCGATTTCCAACACAGCTCGAGCCTCCTGAACCACCAACACACCCCAGCGTCACCTGCGAGCGTAGACGTGATTACAGCACCAGGTACAGAACCCGTACCGAACGTGCCAGCAACTACAACCGATTCCACGGCAACGTGCCTGATGTTGGTTCCTGCGGTCGGCGGTGCCGGTGCTTCCATTACGGCGGCAGCGAGTGCATTGGTTCTTTCCCGCGAAAGACCCATCTGCTTGGTGGACGCAGATGCGCTGGCGGGAGGTATTGATCTGGTGCTCGGGATGGAAACGGAACCGGGACTGAGGTGGCAAGACTTCTCGGCTGCTGATGGCCGTCTCGACGGGGCGGCACTCTACGAAGCACTGCCATCCTGCCCGCGATCACCCGCGCTGAAAGTGTTGACGTGGACTCGCAGTCGCACGCCCGAGACGGCTTACAACCACGCCTCGGCGGCCACCAAATTCGACAGTGCCGACAGACCCGGCAGAACCGACAGGCCCGACGATGTCCGGCACATTGCCAGCACCATTAGTTGCCTTATTCATGCCGGAATTACGGTCATCGTGGACTGCCCGAAGCAAGTGGAGTACGTCACCACTCTCGGCGCGCTTGCCGATGACACCGTCATCATCCTGCCCGCCTCTGTCCGAGCTATCGCAGCCGGTGGACACCTGGCCAGAGTCTGTGCACAGGCAGGATTCACGCCAAGTCTCGCGGTTCGGCACCAGCAGCACCGCGATATCAGTGTCGAAGAGATTGAGTACGCGCTCGATCTGCCCATTGCTGGTGAGATTGAGTACTGCAAGAAAGTAGCTCACGAGATAGATGTGGGCGGGCTCGCTGGGGCCGTCGGCAAGCTGACGCGGGGATTGGGAGCGATGTTTGCCCTTGTCGGCGGTGGTGGCGATGGATGATGTCAGGCTGTTGGCGGCGGTGCGGACGGCGCTTGCGGAGCGGCCTGGGGTGGCATCGCATAGCGAGGTCGCCGACATCATTCGCGCAGAGACCGCGGGGGTTGTCTCCGATGTGAAGGTGCTGGAGATTCTGCGCACGATTCGTGAGGAAACAGTGGGCGCGGGCGTGTTGGATGCGCTGTTGCGCCGCCCGGGTGTCAGCGATGTGCTGGTCACCGCGCCCGGCGAGGTTTGGGTCGACGCTGGCAACGGACTGGAGCGGGCCGAGATTTCCTTCGCGGACGAGGGCGAGGTGCGCGCGTATGCGGTGCGGCTCGCGTCGCGGTGCGGACGAAGGCTTGACGACGCTCAACCCTGGGCCGACGGCCATATTCCTGGTGGTGTCGGCGGCTGTGGTGTGCGAGTTCATGCGGTGCTTTCACCACCGTCAGCGACCGGCACTCAGATTAGCCTGCGAGTGCTGCGTCCGGCTCGTCGCGGACTTGCGGAGCTATGCGATGTCGGGCTGTTTCCACCGGAGATTCTGCCGGTGTTGCGGGGAATCGTGGCGGGACAGCTGTCGTTTATTGTCGCCGGAGGCACGGGTGCGGGAAAGACGACGCTATTGGCGGCGATGCTCTCAGAAGTTGATCCTGACCAGCGCATTGTGTGCATCGAGGACACTCCGGAGTTGCAACCGCAGCATCCGCATGTGGTGAAGCTGGTGACCAGAGCCGCCAACTTGGAGGGGGCCGGTGCGATTGGGCAGCAGGAGTTGCTGAAGCAGGCGTTGCGCATGCGTCCCGACCGCATTGTCGTCGGTGAGATTCGTGGCGCCGAAGTGGTGGATCTGCTGGCTGCGTTGAACACGGGGCATCGCGGTGGGGCGGGGACAATTCACGCCAACCGGATTGGGGATGTCGTCGCGCGCTTCGAGGCTTTGGGGCTGATCGGTGGCCTTAGTCGCGCCGGGCTGCATGCGCAGTTGGTCTCTGCGGTGCAGGTGGTGTTGGTGGTCGAACGCGCTGATGTTCGCCGGCTGGCGCAGATTGGGCTGCTACGCGGTAACCCACCGGAGGTGGTGGAGGTCTGGACTGCTCGGGATGGGCCGGGGTCGGGGTGGGAAACGTTGCAGAAGTTGCTGGTCGGCAGGGAACAGTCGGTGGAATAACCGGTGGAATAACCCGGGGAAAAGTCAGGGGATTAGACGGGGAGATTAACAGCTATGGGGGAAGGGTTTAGCGTGGCGATGCTCATTGGGGGCGTGGCTGCAGTAGTCGCTATCTGGCCGGACAGCTCGGCGGCGGTGCGCTCGCGAGCACTGGCAGGCCGTGCCCGCGAGGTGTCCAGCGGGCTGAAGTGGTTGCAGCGCATGGTTGGACTTGGTGCTGGTTCCACGGGGTCGAGTGCAGCAAGCACTGGCAGTGCGAATCGAACTACAGGACTATCAATCCTCATCGTTGCAGGCCCAGCACTCGTGTTGCTGTGGCTCGCCGGGATTCCAGGTGTCATAGCCGGGCTATTGCTGGGCCGCACCGCAGGGGCCGTAGTGCGCGCTGTGGGGACTAGGCGCTGTGAACGTCGGGAAGCGGACAGCGCTGCGGTAGCGCTGGAAACCTTGACCGCGCAGTTGCGCGCAGGTGCGGCGGCCTCAAGAGCGCTCAACGCGGCAGCAGCGGAATTGCGCAGGGCAGAGGGCATGACTGTGTTGGCCGATCATCTTGCGCACGCGGCGCACCGCGCGAACTTCGCCGACCCGTGGGAGACCGAAGAGTCTTCGGAGCAACTGCGTCGGATTGGGCGTATGTGGACGGTGGCGCAGCAACATGGCCTAAGTTTGGCCGGGTTACTGGACTGCGCGCGGGGTGATCTGCAGGCTCGTCAGGCACATCGCTCACAGACGTCGGCCGCGCTGGCGGGACCACGCATGACGATTGCCATTTTGGCTTCGCTCCCAGTCTTCGGGCTGATTATGGGGCAAGCTTTCGGAGCGTCCCCATTCGAGTTCCTCAGTCGCGGTATCGGAGGAATTGTGCTGGTCATCGGTGTCGGGCTGGTGTGCGCGGGCATCGAATGGGCCGTCGCCATCATCGATCGTGCGGAGGCCGGACAATGATCGCCGCCGCACTTCTCATCGCTGCCTACCTCTGCTTGCCGACATTCAATCCCGTCCGCAGCCGACTGCCCGAATTGGTAGCCGACTCGGATGCTCGTACGCGAGGAAGCGTGCGCTGGCAGGTGACCAGTCGGGTGGCGCAGATTGCCGCACAGGTGAGGGAACATGTGCGAACTGTCATTGGCGGTGAGCGCATCAGCCCGGCTGTGCTGCTCGATGCCGCGGCGGCCCTCGACATCATTGGTGCTTGTTTGAGCTCCGGTATGCCATTGTCCCAGGCCATGGAAGCAGCCGCCGATGGCGCAACCCCTGAGCTGGCCGAGCCACTTCGACAGTGTTCCGCCAGGTTATCTGTGGGCGCGCACTCCGCTTGGGACAGCCTTGCTGCCACACCCGCGCTCGTGCCCCTGGCGACGGCTGGGCGCCGCGCAAGCGAATCCGGCACCGTTCTGGCGCAGGCATTGGAAGACACCGCTGCCACGTACCGCAGTCAAGCGCACGATGCGGCGCAAGCCGTCGCGGAAAAGGCTGGTGTCCTCATTGCCGGGCCGCTGGCGTTGTGCTTTCTACCCGCGTTTGTGGTGCTGGGATTGGTGCCCACAATCGCCGGGCTTGCCGACGAAATGTTTGCCGGACTGATGCCGTCATGAAGCTCGGACAGTTCTGCGCCCAGCCTCGCGCGCTGGCACGCGCCGGATGCGGTGCTGGTTGCGCTTTCGGTTGCGTTCTTTCTTGTGCACGCGGGCCACCTGCCACGCTGCAATCCACCATGCGTCAGCGCGGGTCAACGCGCGTCAATGCACATCACACTTCACAACTGACCTGTCACTCGACATCCACATAGGGGAAACATTCATGACCACTCAAAACTCCAACCGTCCAACCAATGTTCCAACCAACTCTTCAACCAATCCGCTGACCGCTGCGCAGTCCCAGCTGCGCTCATATTTGCACAAGCGTCTGCACGCTCTGGCAACTGAGGAAAACGGCATGTCAACCGTGGAATATGCTCTCGGAACTATTGCGGCCGCCGCCTTCGGAGCCCTGCTCTACACCGTCGTGACCGGCGGCGATATCACCCAGGCGCTCACCGACATCATCGAAAGGGCGCTCAACACCGATGTCTAGCCGCATCCGCTCTACGCTTCATCGCCTGTGCGTCGGCGACGAAGGCCAAACCACGGTAGAAACCGCTTTCGGTCTCGCGGCACTGGTCACGGTCATGGCCACGGCTCTGTCCGGGCTGGTCACCATCGCAATGTACCTAGGGCTTACCGACGCAGCCGGAGCCATCGCACGGGCTGAGGCACGGGGCGATGCGGAGACAGTAGCCGAGCTCCGCGCCGACGCGGATGGGCAGGTCGCGATATCGGAAACCTCCGGTACCGTGCGCGTGACCATTCGGCGCTCAGCGGGGCCATTTTCGCTGGAAGCACGCGCGGTTGCACTGCGGGAGAGAGCGGCATCGTCATGAGAAACGTGACAGCCCGCCTTCTCCGCGAAGAAGAAGGTTCCACCACAGTCGCAGCCGCACTGTTCATCGCCGCTTTCGTCGTTCTGACTTTGGTCGGAGTTACGGCCGGGGTGAGGGTGGTGCAGGTTCGGCAGGCAGCGGTAGCAGCGGACCTGGCCGCGGTGGCCGGCGCCGTGGCTGCGCAAGAGAGCGACGACGCCTGCAAAGCTGCGGGGTCAATCGCAAAAGCTAACCACGCACGCCTTGTGACCTGTGAGATTGATGGGGAGGATGTGCAGGTCAGCGTCCAACGAAAGGAGAGAAAAGCCACGTCCAGAGCAGGGCCGGTAGCGGTGGAGGATGCTGCTACTGGCCGTCGTTAAGCGCGCGCGACACCCCACTGAGCACCTTGATTGCGCCGGCCTTGTCCAACGGATCGTTGCCATTGCCGCACTTGGGCGACTGGATGCACGATGGGCAGCCGGATTCGCACTCGCAGGCGGCGACGGCATCGCGGGTCGCGCGAATCCACCGAGCGAAGGCCTCGTAGCCACGGTCGGCAAACCCCGCACCACCAGGGTGCCCGTCGTACACAAAAACGGTGGGCTGCTGGGTATCGGCGTGCATGACCGTGGAAACACCGCCGATGTCCCAGCGGTCGCAGGTGGCAATCAGCGGCAGTATGCCGATAGCCGCGTGCTCGGCTGCGTGGAGAGCCCCCGGCGCGATGTCGGAGCCCACGCCCCACGAGCGCAGGGTGGACTCGGGCATTGTGTAGGCCACGGCGCGCGTGACCAAACGCTGCGGAGGGTAGTCAAGTTCAACACTGTCGAGAATCTCGCCGGTATCCAGGCGGCGAAGATAGGAGGTGACCTGGTGAAAGACCTCGACCTGGCAGGAGGCGACCTGTAAGCCCTGGTAGTGGCGCATATCGTCAACATCGAGGATGCGGATGGTGGTGTCCATGCGCGAGCTGGTGGAATAGCGTGGCTGCTCGGGGTGGACTAGGGCGACGAGGCTGTCGAAGTCCAGCTGGTCGACAAGGTAGGACTCACCGCGGTGCAAGTAGACGGCACCGTCGTGGACCTGCTGCATCGCACGGCCAAGATCGATGGTGCCAAGCAGGCGACCATCGGTCTGGTCGACGATAGCCACTTCCTGACCATCGCCGCCACGGACGTTCACGGCATCGTGGGCAGTGGCAATGCGCGGTCCCTCATCGCGGTCGGTCGGGTAGTAGACAGGTTCTTGTCCTTCCCAGGTGCGCTTGCGCAACCAGCCTGCGGCCACCATGTCTTCGGCTACGGGCATGGTTCCCCACGCTTGAAGCTGGCTGGTGGTGACGGGTTTCTCCACAGCCGCGCAGTAGAGGTGTGACCACACCACATGTGGGTTGCGGGGATCGAAGACGGTCTTTTCCACCGGCCTGCCCAGCAGTGCGGACGGGTTGTGGACCAAGTACGTGTCCATGGGGTCATCACGAGCCACCAGCACCACCAGCGCGCCCTGGCCACGACGACCCGCGCGGCCGGCCTGCTGCCAGAATGAAGCGACCGTGCCCGGGAAACCGGCCTGCACCACCGCGTCGAGGCCACCGACGTCAATGCCCAGCTCCAGTGCATTGGTGGTGGCCACACCTAGCAGGGTGCCGTCATCGAGCATGCGCTCGATGTCGCGGCGCTCTTCGGCCAGGTAGCCGGCGCGGTAAGACTCGATGCGCTCGGCGATATCGCTGCGGTGGCGCTTCTCCAGGCGCTCACGCACGCCGAGCGCTACCTTCTCAGCACTGCTTCGCGAACGGGTGAAGGTCAGGGTGCGGGCGCCCTCGACAAGCAGGTCGGCCATGATATCCGCGGCCTCGGTCGGGGCGGGGCGGCGCACGGGTGCGCCGTTCTCGCCTTGGAGGTCGGGGAGCAGGCCGGGTTCCCACAGGGCGATCGTTCGCTCGCCGACCGGGGCGCCGTCTTCGGTGATGGCCTCGACAGGCTCGCCGATGAGGCGACGAGCCTGGTCAGCGGGGTCGTTGGTCGTCGCAGAGGCAAAAATCACGGTCGGCGAGGCGCCGTACTCGCGGGATAGCCGCAGGAGGCGACGCAGAATCTGAGAGACGTTGGCGCCGAACACGCCTCGATAGGCATGGCATTCGTCGACGACGATATAGCGCAGGTTGCGCAGCATCCGCGTCCACCGAACATGGTTGCCGAGCACCGAAACATGCAGCATATCGGGGTTGGTAAACACCCAACGGGCGTGGTCGCGGATGGCGCGCCGGGCGTCTTGTGGGGTGTCGCCGTCGTAAAGCGAAATCAGCGAACTCAGTGACGCCGGTGCCATCGCGCGTGCAGTGTCCAGCTGATCGGCGCCCAGCGCCTTGGTCGGGGAGAGGTACAGCGCGGTGGCCGCGGGGGTGGCGGACAGTTCTGTGAGCACGGGCAGCAGGTAGCCGAGCGATTTACCCGACGCCGTGCCCGTCGCGACGACGCAGTGCACGCCCTCGCGGGCGAGGTTCGCGGTTGCTGCCTGATGAGTCCACAGGTTCTCAATTCCGCGATCTACCAGCACTTCTTTCAGCCAATCCGGCACCCACTCAGGCCAAGGTGCGGTCACGCCAGCGCGTGCAGGAAGATCCGCAATGTGCGTCACCGTCGCCCGCGGATGCGCACGAATAACCGGCCCCAGCAGCTCCCGTCCAAATGACTCCACCGACACCACCCTTTCCTATAAACGCGCACTTCATATGCTTGACGACGCTTCCTGCCAGCCACATTTTCGCTATTCGACAACCCGGTTTCTCCGGACCCCGAACACGGGTTTACGGGGGTGGCAAGAAGCTGTTCCTAATCGGCGCTCGCGCCCCAAACGTGGCAGACTTTTTGAGTGTATCGCCCGCCAAAGGGCACCCAGCAAAAGCCCGCTCGAGGCGGAAAGGGTGTTCTGGCCGTGTTTACCCCATCGTGCGTGACCGGACGTGCGTGGCGAATACTTGTTTTATCGAATCCTGAAGTTGGGAAGTTTTGTAATGGCACAGGGTACTGTGAAGTGGTTCAACTCGGAGAAGGGCTTCGGGTTTATCGCCCCAGCTGACGGTGGCAACGACGTGTTCGTTCACTACTCCGAGATCCAGGGCACTGGTTTCAAGACGCTGGAAGAGAACCAGGCAGTCGAGTTCGAGATCGGTGAGGGTCAGAAGGGCCCGCAGGCTCTGGATGTGAAGCCTCTGTAAGGCTAAGTAGTTCGGGGCTGAGTTCGGTTCTGAACTGGGCTTTTGTTCAGTTTGGCTCGCTGAATTTTTGGCTTTTTCAAGGTCCATGTTGTGTTCATGGGGTGAGCCTTGATTCTCCCACGTGGAAAGTAATTTCTGCGTGGGGTTTTTTGTGTTTCTGGGGCCCGGAGTGCGCGACAATCGTGGGGTAATAGGCAAAAGTGTGTCCGCTCAGTGTGTCGACCGGCGTGTTGACCGGCGCGACAGCGGGTGGGCGCCTTCGATACTTACCTCAATGCGAGTTACTGACTGCGTTTATGTCAGCGACGGCGGGTCGATCCGAGTTACTGACTGCGTTTAT
>NZ_KV836200.1:0-36149 GCF_001838285.1 Corynebacterium sp. HMSC074C03
CCACCTGAAAAATGACATGAAAGTGTCATAAACTTGCACAGTTTCACATTTGCAGCCCGCAATCACGCGCCCGGTGCGCCCGCTGCGCCCGTTGTGGCCAGCCGCTGACAGTCACTGGGATGGTCATGGCCAGCCGCAGAGCAGTCGTCGGGCCGGCCACCGGGTGTCTCCCTCAGCAGCCCCCACAGCAGCCCCTTCAGTCACACCCAAAATCCGCCCGATACTTGAGGATTCCACGCGACAAACTAGATTGTGTGTACGGTATTCCTTATATTCTTCATATTCTTTCCAGATAATCTTCCGGGAGAACGCGGCCGGGAACTGATTTGCACTGATCGGAACCGGTTGGAACCGATTGCGGGCTTCTCACAGCTGAAGCCCAGCCAGAGTCCGGCCAAGAACCCCAAGATTTAAACGAAAACAAGAATCTAAACAGTCAAAAACATTCAACGTTGCAGGATAGAAAAACTTCTATGGCGAATTCAGACGGCCTCAAGCGCCTTGTAATTGTCGAGTCGGCGACGAAAGCTCGCAAGATTCAGCCGTATCTCGGCGATGATTACATCGTGGAGGCGTCGGTGGGCCACATTCGCGACTTGCCCCGTGGCGCAGCCGATGTTCCGGCTCGTTACAAGAAGGAGCCCTGGGCTCGTCTGGGTGTGAATGTCGACAACGGATTCGCTCCGTTGTATGTCGTCAGCGCTGATAAGAAGAAGAAAGTCGCTGACCTGAAGGCCAAGCTCAAGGAAGTCGACGAACTCTATCTCGCAACTGACCCCGACCGTGAGGGCGAGGCTATTGCCTGGCACTTGCTGGAGGTTCTGAAGCCCAAGGTGCCGGTGCGCCGCATGGTGTTCCATGAGATCACCAAGCAGGCCATCTTGGAGGCCGCGGCCAACACTCGTGAGCTGGACCAGAACCTGGTTGATGCCCAGGAAGGTCGCCGTATCCTCGACCGTCTTTACGGCTACGAGGTCTCCCCGGTGCTGTGGAAGAAGGTCATGCCGCGCCTGTCGGCAGGTCGTGTGCAGTCGGTGGCAACGCGGGTCATCGTCGAGCGTGAGCGCGAGCGCATGGCGTTTATCTCCGCTGAGTACTGGGATGTCGCCGCAACTTTGGACACCGGTTCGGCTTCTGCTGATGCCAACCAGCCGAAGGAATTTGTCGCAACCCTGACCAGCGTTGATGGTCAGCGCGTAGCGCAGGGCCGGGACTTCGATGACCATGGCCAGCTGAAGAAGTCTGAGGGCATTCGGGTCGTCGATAAGCAGCTCGCCGAAACTCTGGCGGCGGACCTCGCGGGCTCTGAGCTCAAGGTCGCGTCGGTGGAGGAGAAGCCGTACACCCGCCGGCCGTACCCGCCGTTTATGACGTCCACGCTGCAGCAGGAGGCGGGCCGAAAGCTGCATTACACCTCTGAGCGCACGATGCGTGTGGCGCAGCGTCTGTACGAAAACGGTCACATTACCTACATGCGTACCGACTCCACGACGCTGTCCAAGGCCGGCATCGACGCCGCGCGTAAGCAGGCACTGGAGCTCTACGGCTCGGAATACGTCGCCGATGCGCCGCGCCAGTACTCGCGCAAGGTGAAGAACTCGCAGGAGGCGCACGAGGCGATTCGTCCGGCTGGCGAGACGTTCGCAACGCCAGGTCAGCTGGCTGGCTCGCTGGATGCCGAGGAGTTCAAACTCTACGAACTGATCTGGCAGCGCACCGTCGCCTCGCAGATGGCCGACGCGCGCGGCACGTCCATGAAGGTCACCATCGCAGGTGCTACCGACACGCACGCCGTCGAGTTCGCCTCCACCGGACGCACGATTCGTTTCCCGGGCTTCCTCAAGGCATACGTCGAGGTCTCCGCGCTTTCCGACGGTCGCAAGGTCGCCGACAACGCCGAGAAGCGTCTGCCACAGTTGACAGAAGGCCAGGGCCTGACGGCCACGGACTTCAGTGCCGACAGTCACTCCACCAACCCGCCTGCGCGCTTCACTGAAGCCAGCTTGGTGAAGAAGATGGAGGACCTGGGAATTGGGCGTCCGTCGACCTACGCGTCGATTATCAAGACCATTCAGGATCGCGGCTACGTCTACTCCCGCGGCAACGCTCTGGTGCCCTCGTGGGTGGCCTTTGCCGTGGTGGGGCTGATGGAGGAAGCGTTCTCCGATCTGGTCAACTACGACTTCACCTCCGAGCTGGAGGATGAGCTCGACGGCATTGCTGCGGGCAATAAGGATCGCACGACCTGGCTGACCGGTTTCTACTTCGGCGATGACAAGGATCACCGCCACAAGGGAGCCGACGCTATTGCGACCCACGGTGGTCTGAAGAGCATCATCGATGTGAACTTGGAATCGATTGATGCTCGGAAGGTCAATTCGCTCCACCTTTTCGACGATGCCGAGGGCAACCCGATCATCGTTCGCGTTGGCCGCTATGGGCCGTACCTGGAGCGTACGCGCCCGGGGGCCGGTGAAAACGGTGCCGACGAGGTGCAGCGCGCCAACATCCCGGAGGCCATGACTCCGGACGAGCTGGATCTGGCCGCCGCCGAGAAGCTGCTGGCCATGCCGCAGGGTGGTCGTGAGCTGGGCATTAACCCGGCCAATGGTCGCATGATTGTTGCTCGCGATGGCCGCTACGGCCCCTACGTCACCGAGCTGGTCACCGATGAAGAGCGCGAAGGCGTCGTAGCCAAGGCTGAGGAGATCATCGCAGCTGAGCGCGCCGAAGAGGACGCTCAGCGCGCTGCCGAGGGCAAGCGAAAGAAGAACTGGGAAACCAAGACCGCTGCCAAGCAGAAGGAAAAGCGCACCGCGGAAATCATCGAGGAAACTCTGAAGCCGAAGACGGCCTCGCTGTTTTCCTCCATGGAGCCGTCGACTGTCACGCTGGAAGAGGCTCTGAAGCTGATGAGCCTGCCGCGCGAGGTCGGTGTCGATCCGGTCGATAACGAGGTTATTACCGCTCAGAATGGCCGTTACGGTCCGTACCTGAAGAAGGGCACCGACTCGCGTTCACTGGCCAACGAAGAGCAGATCTTTACCGTGACTTTGGATGAGGCTCGTCGCATCTATGCTGAGCCGAAGCGCCGCGGTCGTGCTGCTGCGAAGCCGCCGCTGAAGCAGCTGGGCGACAACGATGTCTCCGGTCGTCCGATGTCGGTGAAGGATGGCCGTTTCGGTCCGTACGTCACCGATGGCGTCACCAATGCTTCGTTGCGCAAGGGGGATACCCCTGAGACGCTGACTGATGTCCGCGCCTGTGAGCTGCTGTCTGAGCGTCGCGCGAAGGAAGCCGCCGATGGCGGCACCAAGAAGGCTGCCAAGAAGTCGACTCGCAAGACCACAAAGAAGGCTGCGAAGAAGACCACCAGGAAGGCGGTCAAGCGCACCACCAAGCGAGTGGTGAAGGCGACCCGCCGGGGCAAGTAGGGCTTAAGGGGCCGCCGCGCCCGCCGCGCTCGGCGTACCCGGCGCACCCGGCGCATCCTGCGGAGCAGGCTTGGGGCCGCCGACCCCGGCCAACTCTGCCCGCATCGTCGGCCCGTACGACAGCCGGCGATGCACCTTCTCAAACGGACCCTGCATGCCGCGACGCTCCATCGCCCACGCGGCCAACAACGTCACCAGCCAGACACCAATAGCGATGAGTGTTTGCACAAATGCACCCATGTCGCGCGGGATGTTCAGAGTAAACGGGTACACCAGCACAAAGAAGATCACCGACTGCATCAGGTAGCCCGTCATCGAACGCTTACCGAGTGCCACAATCGGCACCAGCCAACCAGGTACAGCGGCGCCCTCGTTCAGGCGTCGTTGGAGCGGCTGCAGTGCTAACGCCAGCCCGGCTAGGATGCCAGGACCGGCGAACACTCCGGCAAAGTTATTAATTACCAAGAAGGCCATGTGCTGTCCGGCTGGAAGAACACCAATCGCTGCCAACCCCATAGGGATGCCGATACCGAAAGCCACGACCACAGCCACCACGAGCCACCGAATAAGCAGGGGGCGGTGCGCGTCAACGTCGTCAAGCACGCCCTTGCGAGCCCACACGAAGCCAATCATCATCACCGGCAGGTAGAGGAACAGCTGCAGCGGCAGGGTAGTGATGCTCATTGTCAGGACCTGCAGATTCGCGGCGAGCATATCCAGGTAACTTGTTTCAATCGCACCGCCGTTGACGAACTGGCTCATGTCGGAGCCGACGAACTCGGCGTCGGGCATCGCAATTACGAATCCCAAAAACAGCAGGCTCAGTGCAGCGTTGATCGTCAGCGCAATCCACGCGAGAATCGTCAGCACCTTGTTGCTGAGGCCCATAAGTAGCCCGAGGATGATGCCGCAGATGCCATAGAGAAACATGATGTCGCCAAAGAACAGAAACAGCATGTGCGCAACGCCGAACAGCCCCAGGAACGCATAACGCTTTACGACGACCACCCGCGCCCGCGACCGTGGAAAGTTCCTCCTGGCCAAACTGCGGACGATGAGTCCCACACCGAAGCCGAGCAGCGTTGCGAACATCGGCAGCCCGCGGTTATGCGCGGTCACTGCGGTAAACAGCACGGTGGCCTTGTCGGCGATGCTGTCGCTTATGACGCCGCCGAAGAATGCTGCGGGCAGTTCGGGATCTGCAACCAGCCAGGCGGTGGCAATGTTCGCGATCGCGATGCCGAGGAGGGCGAATCCGCGCGCAGCATCGGGGACGAGCATGCGGGGTCTGGGGTCGGTGTTAGAACTGGGTCGGTTGTCAGTCATTCCTCCAACGTAAAGGAACTGCGGGTGGGTGCGCAGGTTGGCGGCGGACGGCGATTGTTGCAGGAGCCTTGCGACATATCGAAAAGCGATATAGTATCGAAAATCGATACATCGAATAACGATGTGTTGGGGTTTGGCTGCAGCTCCAAGCGCCCCGCAGAATAATCTCACTAACCGCGCCAATTACGGTGCAGTAAGGAAGTTAGCTATGGTATCTCCACAGACCAAGAAGCCAAATGACCCGTATGTCAATCAAACTAAGGAGCGCCGGGATGTAATCGTGAGCCTTTTTGCCGGAGTGTTTGCACTGGTTTACATTTTGCTCCAGCTCCGCCATCCGGTTCTTCATCAGCAGTTCCCCAGTGATCTGACCCTGCTTTTGCCCGAAGTGCTGGGAAGTGGCAAAGGGGTTCCTATCGAGGTTATGAGTGGTGGAGTCCTCTCCTTGTTTATTGCTGCGACTGTTGTTCGATGCGCTATCGTCGCCGCGATTGCCGTGCTCTGCGTGTTGTTCTCACTCTCGTACCTGAAGGGCGAGTTTTTTACAGTTAAGACTGCGCGACGAGTTATGGCTATCTCCTGGCTGGTAGCGATGTATCCGGCAAGTAGTTTCCTACAGCATATGGGTGAAAACTGGGTCGCAAGTGGCCTGAATCTGAGCGCGTGGTACCAGCGTGATCATGCCGATTTCAATGAGCACCTGGGAATATGGTTTGTGCTTATGATAGTCATCTCCACTCTCGGAGTTATGTTGTTCCGAGCTGCGCGAATGCAGGAAGATCAGGAAGGACTCATTTAAATGGCGAAGGTTGTGTGCCACTTAGATGAGCTGCTTGAAAGCCGCGGAATGACGTTGGCAGCCCTTTCCGAACAGGTCGGGGTCACTCCGGTCAACCTCTCAGTGCTGAAAAACAACAGGGCGAAGGCCGTGCGATTCACGACGCTCACTATGTTGTGCGAAGCTTTGGACTGCCAGCCAGGAGATTTATTCTCGGTGGAGTAAGTGTGTTCGCCGTCTGAGAAGTCTAGGGGTACTGGGCGCCCAACGAGCCCTAAGCTTCGTCGGCAAGCGTCGGGCGCACCGGGCGCGCAAGCTGCGTCATGTGCGTACGGCCGCGCAGCTCCACGGACTTCAGGGTGGTCCAGCGAGCCTGCTCGTCCTCGTTGGCCAGGCGAATGGTGGAAGCTGTGGCGAGCACGCGGCCCGGGGTGTCCTTGGCCAGCTCGGTCAGACGGGCAGCCTGGTTAACCGCGTCACCAATAACCGTGTATTCAAAACGGTCGCGGGCACCGATGTGGCCGGCAACGACGTGCCCGGCGGAGACGCCGATACCCGCGGTGAGCTGGAGGTCGAGCAGTTCCTCGCGCAGTTCACGGGCGGCTGTGAGGGCGTGCCCAGCAGTGTCATCGAGGGGCAGGGGAGCGCCGAAGACAGCCAGAGCCGCGTCACCCTGGAACTTGTTGATAATGCCCTTATTGCGGTGCACACAGTCAACAACGTGGTCGAAGAAGGCATTGAGCTCACGGACAACGACTTCTGGCGAGTTCTTCTCCGCGAAGTTGGTCGAACCAATCACGTCCACAAACAGCACCGCGACGAGGCGATTCTCGCCGCCCAAAGTCGGCTTTTCTTCCAGAGCCTTACGGGCGACCTCAGACCCGACATAGCGGCCGAAGAGGTCACGGACCCGCTGACGCTCCTGCAGGCCACGCATCATTTCATTGAAACCCGCCTGGAGAACGCCCATCTCGGAGCCGTCGTAAATAGGCACGCGCGTATCCACCTGGCCCTGGCGGACCTTGTTAATCGCACCCGTGAGATCACGAATCGGGTCGACGATGGACATAGTGGCCAACATCGTGCCGAAATAGCCGGTAATCAGAGCCAGAATTGCCAGCGCGGTGATGGTGGGCAGCAAATCTGCCGCGTCATCTGTGAATAGACCACGGCGCTGACCTATCAGCACAAGCAGGATTGCTACCACTGGAACACCGCTGGTCAACACCCACGTCTGGCGCAGGCGGTGGCCAATCGGTGGCTCCAGCGAAGAATCCGGGGCCCTACGCGCCAGCGCCTCCACAGCAACCGGACGCACCATGCGCTCCGCAATTAGATAGGTCAACAGTGCCACCATGGCGCCACCGAGCACCGAGGTGAGCAGCACCATCAGGCCAATCTTGCTGTCATAGGCGAACGCGACTCCACTGAAGACAATCACGCCCAGAGACCAGATGACGGTACCCAAGAGTGCCTGATAGACAGGCACGCGCATGACCAGATAGCGCACCCGCCGCGGATCGTGCAGCTCTGGATGACGCTGCCATTTCAACAGCGGCTTGAACAGGATCCAAGTAGTGCCGATTCCCGCAATAATTGCCAGAACCAGGTAACCAGCCAGGGCATAGATGACCCCATTAGCCAACCGCGGCAGGTGAGTTTCTTGGTTCAGTGGCAACAGCATGCCGAGGAACAAGCCGACAATCATGGCTCCGACAAGGTTGCAGACGAAGATAAATGAGGCATAAGCAGGCCACATTGTCCCGCTTAGCCATTTCAGATTTCGCCAGAGCCGTTGCATGATTACTACCTTAGTGGCAACCCCGGATTGCAGGGAGTAGTTACCTCACAAGAGTCTCGTGGGGCGCGCTAGAGTTGTGGCCATGACAGAGCCGATGACAGAGCGCAGCGTGTTTTCTCGTATGCCCGAAACCGGTGGGGTTCGCCAGCGGCTGCAGGCTGCTGTGCGCGCTGCGCATTATCGCTTTGCCAACGGTCAACCGCTGGCAGGCGATGGGGCGGAGGTTTCGCCGGAAGGTGGGGACGCGGGGTCGTCGTTAAGCGATGTGCCACGCGACTCGGACATGACGCACGCCTGGCTGTTCACTGGTCCTGCGGGGTCGGGGCGGTCGGTGACGGCGACGGCGTTTGCGGCGGCGCTGCTGTGCACGAGGCATGACAACCCCGGATGCGGTGAGTGCGAGGGCTGCCGGACGGCGCTGGCGGGAACGCATGGCGACATCAAAATCGTGCGCCCGGAGGGCACCATTATTTCCGTGGCGACGGTGAGGGACGAGCTGCGGCCCTGGGCCTACAAGATGCCCACAACGGCGGATTGTCGCGTGCTAATCATCGAAGACGCCGACCGCCTCAACGAATCCGCCTCAAATGCGCTGCTCAAGGTGGTGGAAGAACCGCCGCTGCGCACCGTCATCATCATGTGCGCACCAACGACGAACGCGGAGGATTTCTCCGTTACGCTCCGTTCGCGCTGCCGCCACGTCTATGTGCCGACGCCGCATATCGACGACGTCACAAACCTCCTGCGCGCCGAGCGGCCAGAGCTTACCGACGAGCAAGCGGTCTGGGCCGCGACGGTGTCCAACGGTCACATTGGGCGTGCGCGTGGCTTTGTCTCCGATGAGGGCTCGCGTGCCTGGCGGGGCAAGGCCCTGGATTTCGTGGAGGCTGTGTTCGATCCGGCGAAGTCATACGTGGCGGCGCGTGAGCTGGCCAACGAAGTAGCAGGCGAGGTCAAGCGGCGGATGGAGCCACTAGAGGCTGAGGAGCTGGAGAACCTCGAGCGCTCACTGGGCGTAGGTGCGTCCGGCAAGGGTGCGCAGGCGGCGCTGCGCGGCTCTAAGGGTGTGATCAAGGAGCTGGAGGATAATCAGAAGCGGCGGCGCAGGCGCGCGGAGTCAGATCTGATTGACCTGTCGTTGACCGACATTATGGGGCTTTACCGTGACGCCCTGGTGCTGGCGTTTGGGGCGGAACGTGCTGGGTCTGCTATTGACGCTTCTGTTTCAGATTCCGGTGCTGATTCCGAGTTTGGGGATGGCTCCGTCTACCTCATAAATCCAGACCGCCGGCGGACGGCGACGGAGCTTGCCCGACGTCTTCCGCCGGAGGCGATATTGGCCTCCATCGATGCCGTAACCGAGGTGCGCGGCATGCTCGTGACTGCAGTGAAGTTGACGGTCTTGATGGATGAATTGATGGCTAAATTGCAGATCGCAGGGCAGGTTGGTCGCAGGTAAGCCGCGAAAAGCACCTAATTCAGCAGACTGCAGGCCCCATTTTGGTAGCAATGGGGACAGTGCAGTAGTATTACCGCTTGTACATTTTGTGCAGGGTTATTTCTGCTTGCTTGAAAGCTCGGCGCAATGTGCGTGCCGCCTTAGCTCAGTCGGTAGAGCGTCTCACTCGTAATGAGAAGGTCGCGAGTTCGATTCTCGCAGGCGGCTCCATTAAGCCCCAGCTAGAACAGTGTTCCAGCTGGGGTATTTTCCTATCGTAACTGGCTAAGTCGTCCCAGATTATCCGTGCTATTACCGAGTGTAGACAGGGCACAGGCTGAGAACGCCGAAGAGGTGGATCGGGAGCAGAAATTAGAATGGTTCCTCGTGGATAAGGGACAGGAAGAGATCATTGAGCGGCTCCTAGAGAAGAGTAAGGAAGCTTTTGCTCTTGCAGTGGAGCTGTACAACAGGCCAACGTTGAAATACCACGCGGAGACCTGTTCAATTTTTCTCTGCAACGCATGGGAGTTAATGCTCAAGGCCTACCTGATTCGAGAGCGGGGAATCGAGTCGATCTATTACTCGGACGAATCTGGAAAGACAATTGCTCTAGCAGACTGTCTCAAGAAGATTTTTACGAATGATAAGGACCCACTGCGCGTCAACATGGCGGAAATCATTCGCTTCCGCAATGTCAATACCCACTTCATCACTGATGAATATGAGATTTTCATCGGACCGTTCCTGCAAAAATCTGTCATGAACTATGCAGATAAGCTCCTCGAACTTCATGGCGAATCCGTTAGCGATTTAATACCGGAGAATCACTTGACGTTGGCCGTGCGCCGCGGTGCAATTGACCCCGACGTGATTCGGACGAAGTACGAGCCTCATGTCGCAGAGAAGCTTCTCAAGATGAGTCAGCTAGCCGCCGACGCGGCAGGAACCGGGGAAGGGGGTGCCGCTGCCGTCATCTATGAGACAAACCTGCGCATCGTCAAGAAAGCGAAGGATGCCGATCTTAACGTGTATGTCGACAAAGACGCGGAAGCCGGCATCACCATCGTTAAAGACATCCGAGACGCTGCCTCCTATTACCCTTACACAGTTGGTAATGCAGTAAAAGAGGTGCGAAATCGGTTAAGAAAGTCGAAAACCACTATTTACTTCCGAGGCGAGGAAAAGTTATTCAACCGATGGCACTTCAATCTCTTCAATAAGGTATTCCAATTTAAAGAGGATGGCAGGTACGCACACGATCGCAGCACCGCTGGAGAACCCAATTCATCCTGGACATACTCTCAGCGAGCAATCGAGTTTATCGTTGCACAACTCGAAAAAGAGCCAGGGACGTGTATTGATGTCTTGCAGTCCAAGGTGAAAACAAAGTAAAAACGCCAACCCTCGGAGCAAAGGAATTCTCAGGCCGAAGCCCTACTCCCATTCGGGAACCCAGCTTTATCCTTCTCGGGTTGACGCTGTACCTGCCAGAATAGTGGGGCGCGAGGCCTTCTACAACACAAATCTTCCCGGTGTGCTCAAAATGGTTTCAAAATACCAGGTAAACGCGGCGCAAGAATTTCGGGAAAATACCACCGGTAATTCAGTTGCACTAGCCAGCGTCTGCAATCACGCACAGCCCTTCGCACTCGCTGTTTATTTCTGCTTGCGCCGGTAGTCCACCTGGCGGCGCACATGGGCGACGACATCCCCCTCCTCATCAAGGATGTCCACGTCGAACCAATGTAGGTACTTCTCGCCGTTGGCCGTCTTTTCTTCGATGAGCGCGTAGGTCTCCTCGGGGATGCGCATGTCAGCGGTGACCGTGCCGCGGCCGGGTTTCAAGTACTTAATCTCACCAGCGGCGTCCTAGATCCGGTACTCCTTGCCCAAACGGTGCATGGAAGCGAGCATGAAGAAGGGATTCGTCATGGCGGAGAGCGTGCCACCGAAGGCAACGCCCATGGCGTTCTTGGTCAGCATGTTTGTCTTGTGGCTGACAACGACGCGGGTTCCATCATCGGCGAATTCCTTGATCCTTATGCTGGCGCCCAAGAAGGGTGGCCAGAACCCCATGAAGCGCTTGAGCTGGCGTGCAGAAAAGTTGGACATGAGAAAGCTCCGAGTAAGTGGTGGGGCAGGTGGGCTAAATGGGCACAACTCTACCGTCGTGGGACGGGGAGCGCCCGCACTTTGATTCGCCGTATCGTCTTTCTATAGGTAGTGCCAGGTCATGCACTGTGTACAGGAAAAAGTAGTGCTAGCGCTAGTGCCTTTCGCTCTCGTGGGAAACACAATATAGAGCATGAAAAAGCTTGTGGTTGGCATGATTGCCGTGGTGGCCGTGATTGTGGTGGTGTCTGTCGGGTTTGTGGGATTCATGCAGTGGGTCGATGCAGACAGTGTGACCGGTGATGACGGCGTGGCTGCCGGGTATAGCGCTGAAACGGGTGGCCCGCTGGAAGCGTCGTTCGCGGGCGAGGGCCCGCACGCAGTCGACGTGCAGCGCGACGGCGACGTGACCATTGCGGCACCGACGGGCGCGGGACCGTTTCCGGCGGTGGTCATGGCTAATGGCACGAACACGCCGTTGAGCAGCTACCTGCCCGTGGCGGAACACCTGGCTAGTTGGGGCTTCGTGGTTGTCGGCGATGAGACTCTCCAAACTGGAACAGGGGAGAATGTCGTGAACTTGATCGAGCACTTGCCGGAACTGGATTCCCGTGTGGACCGATCACGGGTCGGCATCTTCGGACACTCACAGGGTGGTGCGGGTGCCATCAACGCTGCGGCCCACACGGAGGTAGCAGCTGTATATGCGGCAAGCCCAGCCTCCCACAAAGTGGCACAGTCCAATGACTGGGACTACACCACCGCGAACGTAAAAGCACCGTTGTTCTTGATGACGAGCGATGGCCGTTCGGACCGTTGGTTCGTTAGCCCTTGGTCAGACCTAGAGGAGAACTTTGAATCAGCTGGTGGCCCGGCGGTCATTGCCCGCCGCCTGGGTGTGGACCACAAGGATGTTTTGGAGTTCGGGGACGGTTACGCCACCGCGTGGTTCCGCTACATCCTCGCTGATGATTCTGACGCACGAGACGTGTTCGTTGGCACTTCACCAACGGGCGCTGGTGAGCTGGCGAGCAACGCGCTCTGGGACCGAGTGGCCATCCGCGGCTGGTAACTCGCGGGGTCTTTCACCATCCCGTGCGGTGTACCGAACACGCTAAAAGTAACCTGTGCTCACACGCCCCTTCGGCAGAGGTGGGATTCAAAAAACCAGCAGCCCTGATAAATTTCAAGTGAATTGTCAACCGGGCTGCGCCACGCCAGCTTGTACAAGCAGAATCGAAATCGCCCTCGTGGATCTCGCCGGTATTCACCGCGATGCGCTCATGCTCAAAGTCGGTGCCGAGGTGGAGGTGGCCCACCCGAATTTCGCGGGCTTGGCGGGCGAAGATGCCCAGCGCGTGAGCGAGGACGGCCTGCTTGCTGCCCAATCCGCCATCCGAACCTGCCGCGAGCAGCTGCCGCAGAACGTCACCCCGCAGCTGGCTTTCGATGGCATGGTGGGCCGCCTGCGCCTGACCTGTGGTGCGCGCTAACCTTCAGCATGTGCTGTGCGTGCCCTACATCAAGCAGCCCGATTTCTTTCTTCAGTCCCGGCCTAGGCTCAACTCTCACGCGGTGCATATACACACGGCAGCGTGCCGCCTTAGCTCAGTCGGTAGAGCGTCTCACTCGTAATGAGAAGGTCGCGAGTTCGATTCTCGCAGGCGGCTCGGTTTGAAACGGGATCCTTTAAAAAGGGTCCCGTTTTTTTATTTTTTGGATCGGTCAAACATGAGGAGAGCGAATCCGGCGGCAATCCAGAGGATGAGAACCCACCAGGCTGCCACAGCGCCGTTGCCATCGAAGAATGACAGGGACCTGACCAGGTGTCCGGTCGCCCCAATGGGCATCCACTGGCCAAGAGTGGACCAACCGGCTGGAAGCAGCCATGGGCCAGTGGATAGTCCAGATAGCGGGTTCGCTAGGAAAATCGTCAAAATGGCGCCAATGCCTACACCCGGAGTGCCGATAATGGCTGCGAGCCCAGCGGTGAGCATTGAGGTAGCCAGGATTCCCAGAGAAATAGCCAGCCATTCCATGCCGAAGCTGCCCGAAAGCGTGCCGTAGACAGAGTGGAGCATCCACGTTGCCACGAGGGCTCCGAAGACTGCGATGCCAGTGAGGACGCCCAGTTTCGTCCACTTCTTACCGCGGAAGAGGAAAGTGGCTATAACCGCCGAGATGATACCGCCGAATGCCAGCGGCAAGCCGAGGAGCGCGACACCGGAAGCTTGTGGGTCATCCTGTGTGGTTGGAGCCAAATCCTCCCGCTCTACAGGGATGTTTTGAGACTCGAGGGTCGTCGCAATGCCGTCGATAAGCTGCGAGTAAGGTGCGCCGTTGCCTGAAGCGGTGTAGGCGGTAGCGCCCGTCGGGGAGATGACGATGCCGCCAACAGTTTCGCGATTGAGGATTGACTCGCGTACGGCGTCAGGGGTGTCCATCACCTGGATATCAGGAGCATCGTCGCCAGCTTTGTGTTCGATGGCTTGGGTGATTTGTTCGGATATTGGGGCGGGGGCAGTCAGCGCAATGGGGACATCGTTCGGGCCGGAGGCAAATGTCGGTGCCAGGAACGCGAAGAGCATGAGCCCGATGACGAGCGGAATACCGAAGATCACGGCTACTGCTTTGGGGGCGGGTGAGGCTTTTTTCGTCTCAGTCGTAGCTGTTGACATGGCCTATCTCCTAACTGGAGCAGAGTGTTTCACTTACAAAGTGGAGCAGAGTGTTCCGTTTGTTAGGATGCAAGTGTGAGACAAGATGCAGTGATGAACAGTGATGCCATCGTGGAAGCAGCGCGAAAACTCTTGATAGAGCAAGGAGCCGGTGTATCCATGCGTGCGATTGCCAGGGAGGCCGGTGTCGGTTTAGCTACGGCAAGCAGGCACTTTCCCAGCAGGATTGAGCTTCTCGGCGCAGTCAGTGCTCGTGTTGCAGCTGATATCGACAGGGTTACTGAGGCAGCCGTAGCTCAGTTTGACGACGATCCGGACGGCGCTTGGCACGAAGCAGTCCACGCGATCGCGAAATTAAGTGTTGCGGCACTTGCCCAGGCATTATTCAGCGATCTCAATACCAGTTTGGGGAGCGAGGCGAAAAAGATTGATGGCATTATCGAAAAGCGAATGACGGAGTTGCGTCAGAGCTATGCACGGCTTTTGGATAAGGCCAAAGCAGTTGGACTATGCCCGGAGGGCGTTGCACCGCTTGATTTCCACCTTGGGCTCGCTGTGGTCTCGCGTCCCCTTCCTAACTCGGCAGCGGTAGAGCAGTACTTTTCCGGTGTGCAAGAAAAGCTTGTGGACTTAATGCTTACGGGTTTGGCAGCACAGGCGAAGGGGAATCACTAAACCCCTCGGTGATAAGTCCTGAAAAATCCTGCACACGTTCCGACGCGGGGTGATTCTCCGAAACGAATGGGGGCGGAAATCTCGGAGCCGGGGACTCTCAATCGAGTGTTTGCTACTGTTACTCAGCACATGGCAGGTACGCGGAAACTAGGAGAACGCACTATGCGGCAGCCCGGACACCAGCGACGAGCAGTGCAGCGATCAGCGGGACGACTAGCTGTGGTTTTGGCGGCCGCGGCAATCATGCCTGCCGGTCTTGTGGCCTGCACCATCGACACGGAGGCTTCCAGAGCAGGAAGCGCTCAGCAAGCTGCCTCGGCAGAAACTCAAACGTCCTTGGCAGCTGAAGAAGAGGCCATGCAGATGCCGAACCCCACGCCGCCGAATGAGGAGTTTGCAATGCCTGATTCTGCTAACCCCGACGCAGTTGCTCCGGGCGACGCGCCACAACAGCAAGCTAATCGCGCTACTTCGCGTGCCGACGGCTCCAGCGCTGTAGCCGGCAAGGTCATCTATCTCGACCCGGGACACGCCGGCACCCCACCACCAGCGGACATGATGGTCACTGATGGTCGTGGTGGACAGAAGCCGTGTAATACCTCCGGAACTGCTTCGAATGACGGTTTCCCGGAGCACGAGTTCAACTGGCTGATGGCACAGGAAATCAAGCAACTGCTCGAACAGCGCGGTGCTCAGGTGCTACTCAGTCGTGCTGATGACACCGGTCGTGCAGATTGCATCGATGCCCGTGCGGAGAAGGAAAATGCCTCCAACGCCGATGCCGTGGTGAGCCTCCACGCAGATGGTGCTGGAGAGGGCAACCGCGGATTCCATGTGTCTGCGATCTCTCAGCCGCTCGCCAATAATGACGAGCAGGGATCTACCGCGCTGGCAACCGCGCTGCGCGATGCTTTCGTCGCAGCCGGTTTTGCTCCATCCAACTACCTTGGCAGCCAGGGGCTGAATCCGCGCGCAGACCTCACCGGACTCAACCTATCGACGAAGCCAAAGGCGCTGGTCGAATACGGCAACATGCGCGACAGCAGCGATATTGCCCTCTTAAACTCCAACGAAGGCCGTCAGCGCTTGGCAGAGGCCACTGTGGCTGGGCTGGAAGGATTCTTGGCGAAGTAGCCAACCCGCCAAGCTGCTAACTAGCCGGGTTGGCCTTAGCCTTCGGCGTCATTGCGTCGTAAGGCTCCATCATGGGGATATCCAGCATGGTGCTGGGGGTGCCGAAGGCGTCGACAAGTACCTCAGACCAGGGGCCAAGGGAATCAACCAGATCAGCCAAGCCCGCCCGCGCGCCCTTGGTGCGAGTACCGGTGAGCAGTGACTGCTCCAAGAACCAGCCGGCGTTATCGCAGACGACCGACAGGAAGAACACATCACGAACCTGCTCGAGCACTTCTTGAGAGCGCTCGTCTGTGATCGTGGATTCGGCTTCGAAGAATGCTTCCAAGATCATGCGATCTATATGCGCCCACGCGCAGGAAATCATGTGGTCCTGGACTTTGTCCACCAGCTTCACGGCCTCTTCCACAGGCAGTTTCCGCGCCGGGCGCAGCCTGCGAGCAAGGGACTTGAGAAGTCGGTTCTCGCGCTCGATGAGCAATTGCATCTGGCTGGCGGGGTCAAAGAGCGAGGACTCATCAGCGTCAGTCAGCGCATCCAAGAGGTTCTGAACGACGGCGTCCGCACCGGTGCGACGGCGCAAAATGCCACTGAAATTGTCGAGGCCGAAGCGCACCATTTCCAGGTTGGAAAAACTCTGTACCTCCCGGGCAAAACCACCTAAGAGTTCCTTGGTGACCAGCTGCAACATCACCACGTTGTCGCCCTCAAAGGTAGTGAATACGTCGGAGTCCTCTTTGAGAATGGTCAACAGGTTTTCTGCCATGTAGCCAGCTCCACCGGTGGCCTCACGCATCTCCTGGATGGCATCGGTGGCATGCGCGGTGTTCGCGACCTTCAATGCAGCGGCATGCGCCTCCATCTCCCGCAGATCGCGAGCCTGCTCCGGGGTTAGATTCGCACGGTCCAGCCCTTCCGCTTCGAGATCGTGAATCCGCTTGATCAGCAGGTTGGTGGCAAATTGCAGACCGTACGAACGCGCAATGCGGGGGAGTAGCCGGACTCGGTGCTGGCGGTGCTCAATGAGTTTCTTTTCCGGCAGCGAATCGTCGGGAGCAAATTGACGCCGCAAGTGTGCGTACTTGGTGCCGATGGTCAGTGCGGTGCGGGTTGCCGCACCAGCGGCCGCACCGACTGTCACGCGGCCGCGCACGAGGGCACCGAGCATCGTGAAAAACCGTGCATTGGGGCTGTCAATATCGCTGCTGTACTCGCCAGTGGCCGAGACATCTGCAAAACGGTTAAGCAGGTTCTCCCGCGGCACGCGGTAATGGTCGAACATGAGAGTGCCGTTGTCCACGCCCAAGAGGCCACCCTTGGTGCCGTGGTCGCCAATTGCAACCCCGTCGACAGGCGAACCGTCATCATTGCGGATCCGGGCAACAATGCAGTGCACACCATGGGATTCTTCCTGCCCTGGTGTGTAGAGCTGGCAAAAGACCGCAGCCCAGCGCCCATCGCGCGCGGCGTTGCCCAAAAACCATTTCTCAGAGGAAGCTGTCGGCGAATTGAGGATGAATTCTTCCGTCTCGGGGTCGTAATGTGCCGTGGTTTCGAGCGATTGCACGTCCGAGCCGTGGCCGCGTTCGGTCATCGCAAAGCAGCCGAGAGCCCGCAGCTCAATGAGGTCACGCACCAACTCGCCGTGGCGCTCAGTTCCCAGGTTGCTGACAGCGCCACCGAAAAGGCCCCACTGCACGCCGGACTTCACCATCAACGACAAGTCGGTGTGGCCGAGCATTTCAATCCCAGAGAGAGTCCCACCGGTATCTCCTGTGCCTCCCTGGTCGGCGCGGAATGCACCATAGGGCATGCCGGTCTTAAGCACCTTGGACAACGCCTCGGTGGTGTGCTGCCTGGCCTCCTCCACGGTCAGCCCAGAGGTGGGCCGCAGGGTGGGGTCTTCTAAAAGGGCGCGGACATCAGCGCGCGCCTCGGGGAAATAGCCGTCCAGGACCTTTTGCAGTGCGCGTGACACTTCTGGTTCAGGTTGGGAGGGGAGTGTCTTCGGAGCATCGGTCGAGCGCCGGCGGGGGATTCGCGTGGAGCTGGAAGAAGTCTGTGCCATAACCCAACGTTAATGAGATATCTGGGGCTTGTCAGCCGCTTTCGACTGAGAAACTCATGAGGAAATCGGGACCGAGGAAAGAGAAAACGGGTTATCGGGAGAAAAAGAAGGTGGAAACGCAAAAGCCGTCGTCAAGCAAATGCTGCGTTGTGCAGTGCTTGACGACGGCTTGCGTAATCAGACCCTCGGTGGGGCAGATCCCTTAGCTGTGGGAACTAGACGCGCGACTTAACTTCGTCGAGGTTAGTTTCCGGGTGCTCGATCAGGTCTCGGTCTTCGAGACCCTTCGGCAGCAGGAACAGGGCAATCAGTGCCGGGATAGCCATGGCCATCAGGTAGACGGAGATGTAGAACGGGTTGCCGGTGGCGTCCATAATCATCTGGGCAATCATCGGAGCGAATGCGCCACCCAGGACCGCGCCGATGGCGTAAGCGATGGAAGCGCCGGAGTAGCGGACCTCAGCCGGGAACATCTCGGAGTACATGGCCGGCTGCGGACCGAAGGTCAGGGCCAGCGGCAGGGTGAGAACTGCGACGGTCATGATGTACAGGAACGGACCCTTATCCAGGAGGTTCCACATGACGGCCTCCCAAATCATAATCACGACGTAGCCGATGATGAAGGTCTTAGCGCGGCCGATACGGTCGGACCAAGCGCCAGCAAGGAACATGAAGATGGTCCAGCAGATACCGGCGACGAGAGTACCGGTCCATGCAACGGTTGCCGGGTAGCCCAGTGTCTTCTGTGCGTAAGCGCCGAAGAATGCAATCACGAGGTAACCGGTAGCCTGCTGAGCAGCGAAGATCAGGGCACCCTGGATGACCTTGCCCCAGTGGTTGCGGAAGAGCTCTGGCAGCGGAGCGGAGCGCTCGGCGGACTCAGCCTGCATAGCCTGGAAGACCGGGGACTCGTCGACGCTGCGGCGAATCATGTAACCAATCAGAACCAGGATGAAGGACAGCAGGAACGGCACACGCCAACCCCAGTCCATGTAGGCTTCCTCGCCGACGATAGCCATAACAATCAGCATGGTGCCGGTAGCCAGGGTCAGACCCAGCGGAACACCGGCCTGCGGGAATGCGCCGTAGATACCGCGCTTTTCCTTCGGTGCGTACTCCACGGACATCAGGGCGGCGCCGCCCCATTCGCCACCCGCGGAAAGGCCCTGGAAGATACGGAGCAGAACCAGCAGGATAGGCGCGGCAATGCCGATTGATTCATAGGTCGGCAGCAGACCGATGCAGAAAGTAGCTGCACCCATACCGATGAGGGTGAAGACCAGAATCATCTTGCGGCCGTAACGGTCACCGATATGGCCGGCGACGATAGCGCCAAGCGGGCGGAAGAGGAAGGAAATACCCAGGGTTGCCCAAGCGAGGACCTGGGCCACCTGTGGATTCGACTGTGCAGCAGGCTCGATGAAGTGCGGAGCAAGCACGATAGCTGCGGCCTGAGCGTAAATCAGGAAGTCATAAAACTCGATGGTCGTACCCACGAGAGTTCCCGTGAGCACCTGACGGCGCTGCTTGGGATCATTCGCGATGATCGAAGTAGTCATAAAAAACAAGACTTTCTTTACATACCCGTCCGCACGGCCATCGAGGACCTTGGCGATCTCAGCGGTCGCGCAGAAATCGCCCCAGGTTTTTCTCAGCCAGCGCTTGGGGAAAGGACAGAATGTTTGACGGTGTCGAATTCTTACACAGCCAGACCGGTAGCGACCAGCGTTTGAACTTCAGCGAGCGGTGACAAAAAGTGGGCAACGGGGGTAATGGGGGTTGGTGAATGACGGTAGATTTCCTTTGTTTGTGACCGATTCGCCCGTCCGTGTGTCTGAAAAAGGTGGTATCGGGGGTATGTAAAGGGTGTGGGGAAGGTGTTGCTTAATGACGGGCGGTTTCTGACTGAATTTCCGTGAGTTTGTGGTTGTTTGCATGCGAGGTTGTCTCAAATGGGGGAAATCTGCGTTTTATGGCAGTTCGGCTACCCCCATCTGAATTGATTTGTAATTATATAATCAGCAATATTGTGAATCTTGTGACAAAAGTGACGCAAGATATGGTTGAAATAACGGAAAAGTAACGATGTAGTGTCGAAAAGGACAATGCCCCCGGATGGGGCAGGCGACTGCAGCTGTTAAATTGCCCCCTGAGACGGGGGTGTGAGCCCCAGGTTTTAGGGGCATTTTGGTTGGAGGTGGCCCGAAGCGCCGAAACCACCCCGACACACCTTTTGTGGTTAGCCCCTGTAGCTCAATTTCCACCATTGCGCGTAAGGCGCAGGGGACCGTCGTAAAGTAAACGGCATGTCTTCTCACGCAGGAACTAACGGCAACGAAAATGAGGTACCTCACGGCAGCGCCAAGGCTAATAAAGGCATGCCGATGTGGTTGCTCTCCGCAATTGCAGTCTTCGCCGTCGCGTGGGGTGGCAACGAATTCACGCCGCTGATGGTGATGTACCGCGAAAATGCCGACCTGGCGCCGGTGTTCATTGACCTTCTATTGCTGGTCTACGCCCTCGGTATCGCGCCGGCACTGCTGATTTCTGGCCCAATCTCGGACCGTATCGGCCGTAAGCCGGTGATGCTCGCCGCGCCGGTTCTCTCGATTCTGGGGTCGACTCTTATTGCGTTGGGCGAGACTACCGCCCCGCTTATCCTTACCGGTCGCTTTATCTCTGGCTTGGCAGTCGGCATTGTCATGGCCGTGGGCGGCTCGTGGGTAAAAGAGCTCTCTGATCCGCGCTTTGACCCCAAGGCCAAGTCAACCTCGGGCGCGAAGCGTCAGTCCATGGCTCTGACCTTGGGCTTTGGTCTGGGTGCGGGAATTGCCGGCACGCTAGCGCAGTTCGCACCGCTGCCGGGGCAGCTGGCTTATATCATCCACATCCTGATTTCTATCCCGACAATCTTCGGTCTGTTGGCTGTGCCGGAGACCCGCCAGTCGCCGCACCTGGGCGGCAGCAACGCTCCGCACGAAAGCGTCTGGGAGTCCCTGCGTACCCCTTCGGTAACTAACCGTCGCTTCCTGCTCGTCGCCGCGATGGGAGCGCCGTGGGTCTTCGGTGCAGCCGGTGTTGCCTACGCAATCATTCCGTCGTTGCTGCAGGACCACGTCTCCCAGCCAGTGTTCTACTCCGCGATGGTCACACTGTTCGCGCTACTCTGCGGTTTCGGTATTCAGCAGATTGGTCCCCGCTTTGTGACCGAGCACAACGCCCGCGGTTCGCTAATCGCAATTGGCATTGTGGTTATCGGTATGGGCTTGGCGGCCTGGATGTCCACCAACCCCACCGCAGTGACGGCGTTCATTGCCGCGCTGGTGTTGGGTGCCGGCTACGGTCTGTCCATGTTTACCGGCCTCAACGAGGTGCAGCGCATCGCTGGCCCACGCGATATGGCTGGTCTGACCGGTATCTTCTACTGCCTGACCTACATCGGCTTCGCATTCCCGGCAATTCTGACCAAGCTCTCCGAGTCCATCTCCTGGATGACCTACCCGGTCATGCTCGGTGGCGGTATGGTCATCGCCATCTTGATGGGCTTGGTTATTTTCTTCAATTCCACTGTCAACCTGCCACAGCGCGCTGAGTAATCTCACATTCCTCGGAAGACTAATCAACCCCGTCAATGTGAGGTCGGCACACGTATAAGCGGTTTTCCTTACTAAGCGCCTATAGTTCTTCCTATGGAGAAGCACAAGAACGAATCACCGGCCACCGCGATGACAGAATCGTCGGCAAGCGCGAAACCGCGCGCGCTGGTGACGGGCGGTGCGGGATTTATCGGTTCGACGCTGGTTGACCGGCTGCTGGCTGAAGGATACGCGGTCACGGCGCTGGACGATCTCTCCCACGGAAAGCTGGAAAACCTCCAGCAGGCATCGCTTAACGACGACTTTGAGTTCATAACCGCCGATGTGCTGGAGGTGGACTGGGACGAGCTGCTCGAGCAAAGCGGCCCGGAGGTTATTTTCCACCTCGCAGCGCAGATTGATGTGCGGATTTCCGTGGCCGACCCGGTGCGGGATGCGACGCTGAACGTCATTGGCACAATCAAACTTGCCGATGCGGCCCGAAAGCACGGTGTCCGCAAGGTTGTGTTTACATCTTCGGGCGGTTCCATCTACGGCACGCCGGAGGAGCTTCCGGTGACGGAAAACGTGCCAGTCAATCCGATGAGCCCCTATGCCGCTTCAAAGGCGACGGGCGAACTGTACTTGAATATGTTCCGCAATCTTTACGGGCTCGAATGCTCGCACATCGCGCCGGCGAATGTGTACGGCCCGCGGCAGGATCCGCACGGCGAGGCCGGTGTGGTTGCTATTTTCGCCCAGCGACTGCTGGCGGGAGAGCCGACCAAGGTATTCGGTGACGGAGGAAATACCCGCGACTATGTCTATGTCGACGATGTGGTGGATGCTTTCTACCGCGCATCCGGCGAGGTCGGTGGTGGAATGCGCTTTAATATTGGCACCGGCGTAGAAACCTCGGATCGGCAGCTGCACTCGTTGGTGGCGCAGGCTGCGGATGCCGAGGATAATCCAGAGTTTGCACCGCCGCGCACTGGTGATGTGGCGCGGTCGGCGTTGGATCCCACGCGGGCGCGTGAGGTACTCGGCTGGGAGCCAGCTATGAGTATTCAGGAAGGTGTTGCTCGTACTGTGGAGTACTTCCGGAATCAGGGCTAGCGCAGCTTACGCGGGCGGCTTCGCGCAGTCGTCCGCGTAGGTTAGCCGTGAGTCAGCCAGGTTACTTGCCAGCTTCCTCCGCGCGCTTGGCGTGGATGAGAGCCAGCTCGATATTGTCCTCGAACACGTCGAGAGGCTGTGCGCCCGAGACGAACTGAGTACCAACGAGGAAGCCCGGAGTACCGGAAATGCCCAGCATGGAACCGAACTGGGTGGCATTCTCGACCGCCTCGGTCCACTTGCCGTCCTTAAGCTCGTTTTCAAAGCGCTTCATGTCCGGCACACCGGCCTCGCGAGCGACGGCAATCAGTTCCTTTTCAGTGAACTCCGGGTGGCCCTGGCCCTTTTCGCCGGCCTTCTTAAACAGCGCACGGGAGAACTCCCAGAACTTGCCCTGAGCTGCCGCGGCACGGCCGGCCTCAGCGTCCTTGATGGCCTTCTCACCATTGATGGCCATATCGTTCCACTCCAGGCGGACCAGTCCCTCATTGACGTACTTTTTCACGAGGGCAGACTCGGTTTCGTTTGCGAACTTCGCGCAGAACGGGCATTCGAAGTCCGAGTAGATTGAGATTACGACCGGCGCATCCACTGCACCGAGAGCAAAAGGATCATTTTCATTGCGGCGGTGGACATTGTCCATATCCTCCGGGGACTTCAGCTGCGCTCCCGCCTTTGGGCCGTAGATGCTGGCGTCGAAAGAGCCATTCGGGCCAGGTACAGGCGCAATTTCCCCCTTGCCTGGTGCAACGCCCGCCATGTTGACGGTGCTCACGCCGTTGAAGCTAGCCGAACGCGAGCCAGCGAAGAAGCCCGCTGCGCCGACAACGATCAATGCGACGACAGCTAGCGCCCATGCGGCGTTCGGAATCGAGTACCACGACTTGGTTTTTCCATCACTGTCGGCAGACCAGGACTCCAAGTCCTGCTCAGTGGGTACCGGCTGAGAAGCCTGCTGGGGTTCCTGCTGTGTCCCCTGCGGCGCTGCGTCTGCCGAGGGCTGCTGCGAATCGCCGCTATGGTCAGTGGCGATGTTGTCCTTATTTTCTTCGCTCATGGCTTCTATGGAACCACAGCCTCAGATTCACATGCGCTTAGCGTGCCGATTAGTCGGACGGAGCGTTGTTCTCGACGTTCGTCGCGCTGTCTTTTTGGCTGCTGCTCTGGCTGCCCGAAATCACAATTTCTTCTTCCGGACGCACAGCGGTCTTCAAGGCCACTGCACGAGCCAGTCGTGCGTAGCGTAGCTCCTGTTCGCGGAAGCGAATGTAGGACGACACCGTGGTAAACACGAACGCCAACACCAGTACGTAGAGCAGCAAATCGGTGCCCCGGTTCACACCAATCCAGTTGGCCACCACGGTCAGATCGTCGGGACGCACGATTGCCCACAGGCACGCGATGACGAAAACGACGAATCCCAGTTTCACGCCCGCCTTGGCGCGCGCTTTACGACGGTTAGCGACGAAGTAAGCGACCAGGCCCACCATCGCCAGCAGCAAAATAATTTGAACGATGGATGCGGTCATGGCAGCCTCTTCGAAATCAGGGAGTCGGCAAGGATATTGACACCGTTGAACAAGGATTGCCCTTTGGACATGGAGTATTCCGTGTAGAGGATATCCACCGGCTGCTCAGCGGTACGCCAACCTCTGCTGTCCATGACCTCGACAAATTCGGAGGCATGGCTCATGCCGTTCATGCGCAGGTTCAGTTGCTCTGCCACCGTGCGGTTGAAGGCGCGTAGGCCGTTGTGGGCGTCGGTAAGCCCGAGCCGGCGCGTGCGTGGTGACAACATGACCACCGTCTTGAGGACAATTCGCTTAATCAGCGGCACCTGGTCATCCTCGGCGCGAGGGCGGCCGAAACGGGTTCCCACAATGATGTCGATTGGTTCGGTGCGCAGTCGCTGCACCATAGCGACGACGTCCTTGACCTGGTGCTGGCCATCGGCGTCGAAGGTGACAAAGTACTTCGATCCAGCCTGCGCGCGAGCGTATTCCACGCCGGTCTGGATAGCGGCACCTTGACCCAAATTGACAGGGTGGTTGACCAGGTGAGCGCCGGCCCTGTGGATCTCCAGGCTGGAATTATCCGAAGAGCCGTCGTTGACCGCGACAATGTTGGGGAAGGTCTCGCGAGCGTGCTCGAGAACCTCACGAATAACCTGGCCCTCGTTGTAGCACGGCACAATCAGCCAGGTGTCCGAGAAATCCATGTTGTCAGTCATCGCTCCGAAGCCTACCGCACAAACAATCGTCGATATGCGCGTGACATGAGCTGAGTTGGCAAAAGTCGGAAAAGTGTCCGCACCGCCAAGTTAAATACCGCCCGCGGCCGGGAAATCAGTCCTTCAGCTACCAGCGTGCGCTGGAGCTGGCGTTCACTGCGGATGATGCCGCGCGAGGTTCGTCGCTCGAACATGCCGTCGGCGCGGAAGTACACCAGCGGCTCGGGCAGATTCTCAAACTTCGCGCCAGCGGCCATGAGACGCACCCAGAGGTCATAGTCCTCCATCAGACGGATGTCGCGATATCCGCCGACCTCACGCACTTTCGCCGTGCGCAGCATCGAGGAGGGGTTATTTACAGGCGAATTGATCTTGATATAACGTGCAATTTCGGCGTGCGTCTGCGGCAGAGTCCGCACGCGCACCACATTGTTCGGCGTGCCCTCGAACTCCGCCATTGCACTGCCCAATACATCCAACTCGGGGTCAGCGGTCAGCGCGTCCCACTGCTTTTCAAATCGGTCCGCACGCGCAATATCGTCCGCATCCAGCCGCGCCACCCATGGTGTTTCCACCAGCCGAAGACCCGCCTGCGAAGCCACTCCCGAGCCACCATTTTCCGCACACCGCAGCACTGTCATCTCCGAATGCGCCTGTTCATGCTTGACGACGACCCGGTCGAGTTCCTGCCCAATCGGGCCATCGATGACCACAATGACGTGCGCGGCCGGACGCGTCTGGTTCCACAGCGACTGCAGCGCAGTATCGAGCTGGTCGGGGACGACGCGGTGGTAGACGGTCATGAGAACCGTGAGGTTAGTGATGGTGGACATGTGAGTCTCGAACCTTGGGAGTTGCAGGGGGATATGGACGGTGCTTTTTGGGACGGCATCGGATGCGGGTGGTGTTATTCCACCGCAAAAGCCTCCGATACGGCTGACCTGGCAGCACGTGGGGAAAGTGTGCGCAGCGCAAGCAGGTGAATGGCAACACCTACTGCAGAGCCTACGGCGATAGCCGCGACCGTGCGTACCGACAGGTGCCCAGGGAGGAAAAGAATGGCAACGGCGATCGTGGTCGCAGCCAACCAACCGATCAGATACATATGGTGCTTCTCCACTGCCAAGGTGACCGAGCCGGTAATCATCAACATGGCGGTCAACGTCGCACCGAGCGTCAGCGCCGCGAGCACCGGCCCGGACACGTGATAGCTATCGTCCAGGATGAGAGTCATGATCCACGGGCCGATGAGCCATGCCAGGCCCGCCCCGAAGGTGCCGAAAGCAGCCAGCGCCCCCAACGGCTTGGCCAGCGCTGCCAGCACGCCCTCGGAGCGATGCCGGACAAAGCTCACAATGATGGCGTTTTGGAACTTCTCCAAGGGCATGAGCAGCGGAGCGCGGGTCAGCGTTACGGCGTAGGCGATTCCCGCAATGGTCACTGCTGCGGTGAAGTTGTTGGCATGCGGCGGGGTAAGTGACTCGGCTATCCCGGCGCCAGTGGTGACCGCTTCGCCGGCAATCTTGACGATTGTCGGAAAACCTGTGACCAGCACAGCAGATGCGCCAGATGCGCCCATGGCCGTGACCATGAGAGTGATGAAGCGGCGCACCGGGACGTCGGCACGCGCGAACATGACCGAGCGGGTTGCCGAGGAAAACAGCGCGAGAATAAGCCAACTGACTGTCCCGAACACCGTAATAATCAGCCAGGCCAGCAGACCCCAGCTGAAGTACCAGGCGACGAGTGCCAGTGCTACGCGCACGAGAATGTCGATCATGATTAGGGCGGCGTAGGGGCCCCACAGCTGGCGGCCGCTGAGCAGACCCGAGGTGGTGGCCTGCATCGAGTACAGAGCAAGGCCAGAGGCCATGAGCAGAATTGCAGTGCCGGCATCATCCTGCACGACCAGTGGGGCCCACAGCGGACCCGTCACTGCCATGGTGATGAAAGTAACTGCGGCGACGCCCAGCGAAACTGTGATGGGACGAGCGCCGAGAGTTTGACCCGTTTCGGTAGCTGTCTGCTCCTGTTCCTGCTCCGGCTTCTGCTCTGGGGTCTGTTCACGGGGCCGCTCCCGCTTCCGGTTCCGCGCTTCCGCAGCACCAATCGCGCGCGTGGTCTCCTGCATCAACCCGCCGAGAACACCCGTGAGCGCGAAGAACAGTCCCCAAAACGCCACGAACTGCAGGTTTATAGCATTGGGAAGTGCGCGGGCCGAAATAATCAGCACCGCGAAGCTGCCTATCGCCGCGACAATCGTGGCCAGCGACAACCATTTGAAACCGGACATTGACGTGCCTCTAGCTCTCTAGTCCTTGGCCTTCGAGTAGCCGAGCTTTGCAAACTGAGCAGCCAGCTTCTCGTCCACGATTGGAGCACCATTATCGCCGATGCCCTGGTCAGCAGGGGAGCGCGTCGGGTCAGCGGGGAAGTTTGGCAAGGAGCTGCGTGACAGCCAGGAGTCAAAGATGACATCCAGGTGCGAGGTGGTGATGCCACGCTCACGGCACACGCGGTTGGCCAGTGCGCGGAAGTCCACTGCATCGACCACACTGTGGCGGTTAGTGGTGGTCCACTTGCGCACCAGGTCAAAGAACACTTCGTCGCCCAGCAGCAGACGCAGAGCGTGCACAGTCAGCGCGCCGCGCTTGTACAGGCGGTCGTCGAACATCAGCTTTGGTCCCGGGTTGGCGATGACGATGTCCTGCTCTTCCTCAAGCAGATCCAGGTAGTGCTTGCGGGCGTGCACATCCGCGCTGGCACCACCGCTGACCTCGGACCACACCCACTCGGAGTAGCAGGCAAACCCTTCGTTGAGCCAGATATCGCGCCACTGCGAAATGCCGACACTGTTGCCGAACCACTGGTGCGACAACTCGTGGGCGATCAGTCGATTCCACGTGTCCTTGCCGTCGGCGTGGTTGGCACCGAAGATGGATAGTCCCTGAGCCTCAATGGGGATCTCCAGGTCATCCTCACAAATGACCACCTGGTAGGCGCGGAAGGGGTAAGGGCCAAAGAGCTTGGCGAACTCATCGAGCATGCGCCCCTGATCGCGGAAGTCATGACGGGCATTGGCCACCAAATCAGAGGGCACCCACGCCACCACGGTCGAGGTCTGGCACGGCAGCTCGACCTTCTTAAACTGACCGACATTGACGGTGGCCAGGTAGGAGGCCATGGGCTCCTCGGTGACAAACCGCCAGCGGCGGCGCGATCCGCCCACGTTCACCGGAGCGTCGGCAAGCCCTGGTGCGACGACTTCGTAGGGAGCGTCGGTGACCATCGTGAACTCGTAGAACGCCTTGACCTCGGGATCGTCATCGCAGGGGTACCACGATGCCGCGCCCACCGGCTGCGATGCCACGAGCGCACCGTTTTCCAGTTCCTCCCAGCCAATTTCGCCCCACTTCGAGCGCACCGGACGTGGCGTGCCCGAGTAAGTGACAATCAACTGCAGCGTCTCGTCGGGAGCTAGCTGGCGGTCAAAGGTGACTCGCAGCTTACGACCCGAATGGCGCCAACGCTTCACATCGATAGAGTGTGCCTGCGAATCGGAAATCGCATCCACCGAATCGGCCCCCAGCGCATCCGCAAAGTCGAGCGTGATGTGCGAGGTCCAGGCGTTGATCTCGATATGCAGAGTCGCCGTCGCCTTCAGACGATTCGGCCCGACCCGATAGTCGAGGTCCAGCTCGTATTTGTTCACCCGGAAACCCAGGTTGAACGCGATACCGGTATATGGATTAGTGAAATCAGCGCTACTCACGGCTGTTACCTTACTTGAGCTTGTTCCACAGCCACGTAGATATGAGCGCCTCGACAAACGCGACCTGCGAATTATCCGCTGCGCCCGCGTGCCCGCCCTCTGTGTTTTCGTGATAGTCCACCGGCTGTCCCGCCTCTTCCAGCAGCCACGCCAGGCTCCGCGCATGCGCCGGGTGGACACGGTCGTCCCTGGTGGAAGTCGTAATCAACGCCGGTGGGTAGGCGCGCTGCTCTCGCTTGACGACGCGCTGGACCGGCGAATACTGCGCAATCGCAGCCCGCTCGGTGGGGTCGTCCGGGTTTCCATACTCGGCCATCCACGAGGCTCCCGCGGACAGCCTGTGATAGCGCATCATGTCCGCCAGCGGCACCTGGGACACCACTGCGCCCACCAACTCCGGGTAGGAGGTGAGGCAGACAGCGGTCAGCAGGCCGCCGTTGGAACCACCGCGCACACCCAGCTGTTCACGCGTGCAGTAGCCACGTGCAACAAGGTCGCGCAGCACGGCCTGATGATCCTCATAGACCCTCATCCGCTCAGTCTTGACCACCGAGGAGTGCCAGGTCGGCCCGAATTCGCCACCGCCACGCAGGTTGGCCTCCACGAAGTAACCGCCGCGCTCGAGCCAGGTCAGGCCACGAATCGCCGAGTACTGCGGGACCAGCGAGACCTCGAAACCGCCGTAGGCGTGCACGAGGGTTGGGGCTGGGTTCGGAGTGGGGGCGTCTGTGGTTGTCTCCGCGCCTGTGCCAGCACCTGTACCAGCGCCCGCCTCCGCGCCGAAGCGGCCGGTGATGCGATACGGAATGCGCGTGCCATCGGCCGAGGTCGCCCAGTGCTGGCGAGTCTCCATCCCCTCACTGTCGAAGAGCGCCGGAGCACGCCGCACTTCCGTGAGCGGGCTGCCGACTTGCCCGTACCAGAGAGTTGCCGGCTGTGTTGCCGAGGTCGACACCAACCAAACCTCATCATCGCGTTCAGAGGCCGTATCAATCACGCTCACAGTGGCCTGTGCAGGTAACTCGCCGAAGGCCTCCACCGGCTCCCACGAGCCCTCCCGCAAGACAACCAACTTCGTCGCGACATCCTCCAACAGCGTCAGCACCAGGAAGTTCTTCGTCCACGCGAGCTGCTGGAACGACGTGTGCGCATCCGGGGTGAAAATCACCTCCACCTCACGCGAGCCCGCCAGCCACTTTTCTAGCTCCACAACAGCCACACCACCAGCCGGAATGCCGTTGAACTCCGCGCGCGGCATCAGCACCAGCCATTGCCTATGGACACTCGTACGACAGTCCTGCGGCACCTCCAGAATCTGCAGCGAAAAGTCCCCATTCTGCTGCGCCGCCAACTTGCCCGAACGCTCCGCTGCCACGAACCGCTGCGAATTATAAAAATCATGCGCACGCTCGACAAACAGCCGCTCGAAACCTTCCGTCGCGTCGAACCAGCCGCCCACGGCCACATCATCACTGTGGCCCGAGAAAATCACATCCGCGCTTGACGACGGCATGCCGCGCCGCCACCTACGCACCTGCCGCGGGTAGCCCGAATCCGTCAGCGAGCCCGGACCAAAGTCACTACCAACAAGAATTTCATCGTGGTCCACCCAACAGACATCGGACTTCGCCTCCGGGAGGTAGAACGGCTCATCCTCCACGAAAGTGCAGGTAACGAGGCCGAACTCCCGCACTACGGTGGCATCAGCGCCGCCGCGGGAGAGCATGATCAACGCGCGGTCATACTCCGGATAACGGCACACCGTACCCTTCCAGACCCAGTTTTCCCCCTCGGCTTTCGCCAGCGCATCGAGATCGATGAGTACTTCCCACTCGGTTGCCTGCGGATCTTCCTGGCCAGCTAGATAGCTCTGCAAGGAGGTGCGCCGCCACAGACCCCGCGGATGCTCGGCATCTCGCCAGAAGTTATAGAGGTACTCACCACGGCGCACCGGATACGCGATTCGGGCATCGGTGTTGAGCGCAGCCAGGATGCGCTGTTCCAAGTTGGTGCGGTCGCGGGTGTCGTCGGCAAGCGAATCGACGCCTGCGACGGTGGCCTCCGACTGCGCGCGCGCCCACGTCAGCGCCTGGGAACCGTCGATATCGTCCAGCCAATCTGGGACAAGGTCGGTGGAGAGGAAGGAGGAATCGTTACCCGTGTTGTTGCCGGTGTCGTTGCCCATGTCCACCACCGTAGCCCACCGCTGAAGGTAAAAAGTGGGGTTTGCCGGGTGGGCTTGCGAGGTGAAGTAAAGCTAAGTCGTGCGTAGACTTGTGCACGTGGCTGAACATTTTGATCTTGTAGTACTCGGCGGCGGTCCTGGCGGATACGTCGCAGCAATCCGTGCATCCCAGCTGGGTCTGAAGACTGCTGTGGTGGAGAAGCAATACTGGGGCGGTGTCTGCCTCAATGTTGGCTGTATTCCATCCAAGTCTCTGTTGAAGAACGCCGAGGTGGCGCACATTTTCAACCATGAGGCTAAGACCTTCGGTATCTCCGGCGATGTCTCCTTTGACTTCGGTGCCGCACACGCGCGTTCGCGCAAGGTGTCCGCGGGCATCGTCAAGGGTGTTCATTTCCTGATGAAGAAGAACAAGATTACCGAAATCAACGGTTTCGGTGAATTCACTGGCCCGACTTCGATGGCCATCACTGATGGCGATGACGAGGGCAAGGAAATTACCTTCGACAAGGCGATTATTGCGACCGGCTCTGTCGTCCGATCCCTGCCGGGTGTTGAGGTCGGCGGCAACATTGTTTCCTACGAGGAGCAGATTCTCTCCGACGAGCTGCCGGACTCCATGGTCATCGTCGGTGCTGGCGCTATTGGTATGGAATTCGCATACGTCCTGGCCAACTACGGCGTGGACGTCACCATCGTCGAGTTCATGGACAACGTTCTGCCGAACGAGGACGCAGACGTCTCCAAGGTTATTGCCAAGGAATACAAGAAGCTGGGCGTCAAGCTCATGACCGGGCACAAGACCACCTCCATCGAGGACAATGGTGACTCGGTTGAGGTCAAGGTTGAGGCCAAGGATGGCGGCGACGAGCAGACTCTGACCGTTGACCGCGTTATGGTCTCCATCGGCTTCGCACCGCGCACTGAGGGCATCGGCCTGGACAAGGCCGGTGTTGAGCTGGGTGAACGCGGCGAGATTGTCATCGACGAGTACATGCGCACCAATGTCGACAACATCTACGCCATCGGTGACGTCACCATGAAGCTGCAGCTGGCACACGTTGCCGAGGCGCAGGGCGTTATCGCAGCTGAGCACATGGCTGGTCACGAGACCGAGACCATCCCGGACTACAACATGATGCCGCGCGCAACCTTCTGTAACCCGCAGGTTGGTTCCTTCGGTAAGACCGAGGCGCAGGCCAAGAAGTGGGCAGAGGAGAACGGCCGTGAGATTAAGGTTTCCACCTTCCCGTTCTCTGCAAACGGTAAGGCGCAGGGCCTGGCGGAGCCGGCAGGATTCGTGAAGCTCATTGCAGATGCCGAGTACGGCGAGCTGCTGGGTGGCCACATGGTGGGCGCCAACGTTTCCGAGCTCATGCCGCAGCTGGTCCTGGCTGAGAAGTACGAGCTGACCACTGAGGAAATCGGCCGCGCCGTCCACATTCACCCGACCATGTCCGAGGCCATGAAGGAAGCAGCCGAGGGCGTTATGGGCAAGATGATCAACCTGTAAGAGGTTGTGGCTCTGCCCTGGGGCCAGTTTTCGCTGGTCCCGGCTCAGGCAGATACGAGTTAGTGCTTAAGTTTATGACAGTTTGACCGTGAAAATCGGTGCGAAAGTGTCATAAACTTAAGCACTTTCTTTTTGGGGTCTTTCTTTTTGGGGTCTTCCTCCGCAAACCAAGCCCCCGCAAACAGGCCAACCCTGCGCCCGTCGTAAAGCGAATTAGTACGGTGAGACGGTGGAGCGGTGCATGTTGATGTCGATATCCCGATGAATCGGCGGGAACGCGCGCTGCGGACATGCCTCGCGGGAGCAGACCCTGCAGCCGGCACCGATCGGAGTGGCGGCGTCGAGGTCCGCGAGATCGAGACCATCGGCGTACACGGTGCGCTCAGCGTGACGGGCCTCGCAGCCCAAACCGATGGCAAAAACCTTGCCTGGCTTGCCGAAACGCGCCGCATGATGTTCCACGGTCCGCGAGATCCACATGTACGGCCGACCATCCGGCATGAGCGCGACCTGCCGCATGACTTTGCCGGGATAGGAGAAGGTCTCGTAGACGTTCCACAGTGGGCAGGTACCGCCCGAATGCGTGAAGTGGAAGCCGGTGGCGGATTGGCGTTTGGACATGTTGCCCGCGCGGTCGACGCGCACGAATGTCCACGGGATACCGCGCAAGCTGGGCCGTTGCATTGTGGACAGGCGGTGGCAGATGGTCTCGTAGCCGACTCCATACGTGCGCGAGAGCAGCTCGATGTCGTAGCGTTTCGACTCAGCCATCGCATGGAACGACTCATACGGCAGAATCAGCGCCGCCGCGTAGTACGTCGCGACTCCGCGTTGCGCCAGCTTCCGCGACTCCTCCGACATGAAATGCCCGGACGCGACAGCCTCGGAAATGGTCTCGCCCTGCTCCAAAAACCCCAGCTCCGTGGCCATACGGAAGGCCCGCTGCCCCGGTGAGAGGTGCCGCGCGAGGTAGAGCGTCTTCGTCCGCCGATCAAGGCTGTGCTGCACATCGCCTAACGACGATTCCAGCGCAATCCGAATCCCATGGTCGTTGGACAGCCTGTCGGCCAGCACAGAGACCACATCGGTGGTCTCGTCGGTGATGCGCAGCTCGCGAGCCAGCTCCTCGGCGGCGGTGTCGACCGAAGCGATGTAGTTCTGGCGGGCATAGAAGTAGTCGCGGACTTCCTCGTGTGGCATGGTCAGCGCCTGTGAGCCGGAGGCGGTGTCGGTGCTGTTGCCGAAGTTGCGCTCTTCGGTGGCCAGGGAGAGTTTGTCGGTGACGTTGCGGTAGCGGCGGTGGATGTCCACCATGATGCGGGCGATGTCGGGGTGGTCGCGGACCATTTCCGAGATTTCCTGCAGGTCCATGGGGGACTTGGCGATCTCTTTGTCCATCACCACATCTTGGACCTCAGCGAGGAGGCGGGAGTCGTCATCGCGGGAGAAGAAAGTCGCGTCAACGCCGAATGTGTCCGTGATACGAAGCAGAACAGGAACGGTCAGCGGGCGGACGTCGTGCTCGATCTGGTTGACGTAACTAGCCGAGAGGCCCAACGCCTGCGCGAGCGCGGCCTGGCTGAGGTCGCGCTCGCGGCGTAGCTGGCGGAGGCGGGATCCGACATAGGTTTTCGACATACTGCCCAGCATATCGCGGGCTTTGCTGGATTTGTGTAGAAAACTGTTGCAACCTTTGCTTAGGTGTTCAGACGCTCAGGTTCCCAGTCGCGCTTCACGACGGGGCGGAGTCGACATGTCGATGAACATACAAAAACACCCAGCGATGGCTGCAAGTGCAGCCCTCACTGGGTGTTGAAGTTAGGTCTTAGACCTACGCCCTAAGCCGAGTGACTTAGAACTGGCCCTCCTCGGTGGAGCCCTTCAGGGCGGTGGTGGAGGAGTTCGGGTCGACGGTGGTGGCGATGCGGTCGAAGTAGCCTGCGCCAACCTCGCGCTGGTGCTTGACAGCGGTGAAGCCGCGCTTCTCGGCAGCCTCGAACTCGCGGTTCTGCAGGTCGACGAATGCGGACATCTGCTCGCGAGCGTAGCCGTAAGCCAGGTCGAACATGCCGTAGTTCAGGGCGTGGAAGCCAGCCAGGGTAATGAACTGGAACTTGAAGCCCATCTTGCCCAGCTCGTTCTGGAACTTGGCAATCTCGTCCTTCTCGAGGTGAGCGGACCAGTTGAAGGACGGGGAGCAGTTGTAAGCCAGGAGCTGGTCCGGGTACTCAGCCTTGACACCCTCAGCGAACTTCTTAGCCAGCTCGAGGTCCGGAGTACCGGTCTCCATCCAGATCATGTCAGCGTACGGAGCGTAGGACTTCGCACGGTCGATGCACGGCTCCAGGCCGTTCTGGAGGTGGTAGAAGCCCTCAGAGGTGCGGTCACCGGTGATGAACTTCTGGTCGCGCTCATCAACGTCGGAGGTGATGAGGGTAGCGGCCTCAGCGTCGGTGCGGGCGATGATGACGGTCGGGGTGTTGGAGACGTCAGCAGCCAGGCGAGCAGAGGTCAGGGTACGGATGTGCTGCTGGGTCGGGATCAGGACCTTGCCGCCCAGGTGGCCACACTTCTTCTCAGAAGCGAGCTGGTCCTCCCAGTGGGTACCAGCGGCACCAGCGTTGATCATGGCCTTCTGCAGCTCGTAGACGTTCAGAGCGCCACCGAAGCCAGCCTCACCGTCAGCGACGATCGGCAGCAGCCAGTTGTCGACAGAGTCGTCGCCCTCGATACGAGCGATCTCGTCGGCACGGAGCAGAGCGTTGTTGATGCGGCGAACGACGCTCGGCACGGAGTTAGCCGGGTACAGGGACTGGTCCGGGTAGGTCTGACCAGCCAGGTTGGCGTCACCGGCGACCTGCCAACCGGAGAGGTAGACAGCCTTCAGGCCAGCGCGAGCCTGCTGAACGGCCATGTTACCGGTCAGTGCACCCAGAGCGTTGATGTAGGAATCATCCTCAACGTTGACGCCTTCCCACAGGATCTCAGCGCCGCGGCGAGCGAGGGTGTTCTCCTCGACGACGGTGCCCTGGAGCTCAGCAACCTGCTCAGCGGTGTAGTCGCGGGTGATACCTTCCCAGCGCGGGTTCTCGTCCCAATCCTTCTGGATTTCGGCGGCGGTACGTGCCTTACCAACGTTAGACATAAACGGAGTCACTTCCTTTTGCTTGCTTTTTGAACTCCGGGTGCTGACTTAAGAACAATTCCAACAGAACCGATCTACAGGCTGACCCGATAGTGACCGCGGTGTCACTTGAATGCAGGGGACGGCAGGAAAGTGCTGCACCCCTACACACAAACACGTGGACAAAAACAATGTCCGCTTCCGCGTGCCATATTTCACATTTTGGGGCATAGCGTTGAGTTCGTCAAGCAGCTTAGGGTGTGAATTCAAGTATGTAACCCGAATAACACTTGCGAAGATTGCAAACATTGCAATGTGTAGCTTGGGTTTAGTGAATTTCGCCTGTGACCGGCCGGTACATTTGTACTGTTATTTCTCTGTGGTGGTCTCGCTAATAATGCTCCCCCCGCTTTGGGGTGATTTATATTTTGGTAAATATCGAATTATGTCGCTAACACTGTTGGGAGTTTAGGGGGTGGCCAGTTACCCCCGAAATTGCGGCCGTGGAAGCAGAAACGGGCTTCCAAATACACCGCCAACATGCCGCCAATACCCCGACTGAATCTCCCTGGGGAGTGGCTAGAGTTCCGGCTGTCGTCTCGCATTCGTGGCGTGGCTCGAAGGCGGGTGCTGCTCCGGCGCGATTGGTCAGTGGCCCTTGAGATGCAGGTCACAACAGTAAAGCTCTGTGCGGGATAGGGTTTTCTCGTCGCGTGTGGTGTTCGGTGGTCAAGGAAAGAGCGGCAGGCGTGTCGGGGTCAACGCGGGTGGGAAGAGTGATTTGTGGCCCCCAAGATGGAATGCCCGAATGGTCATTTGGAAGGGGTGGGGTTTGCTCGCGAGGGGATTCGTCGTAAAGCGAAAGAAATGGCAAATGTGAGCGGCGCTATACCGGGCTGGCGGTTGGGGGTTATGAAAAAAGACGGTCCATAAGTGCGCCGAATCACATACAGTAGGGGAACAACGCATCCAGTGCGTGAGCCGCTGACGTGGCTGTGGCTGGATGGGCAGATTGCAATCAATAGTTTTGAGGAGAGCAATGGCACAGCGTATTTCGGCAGGTGGAATGCAGGTCGCGAAGGTTCTTTACGACTTTGTTAATGACACCGCACTCCCCGCCGCCGGCATTGAGGACAAGGACGCGTTCTGGAACGGCTTTGGTGACATTGTCGCTAAGTACACTCCGC
>NZ_KV836201.1:0-1380 GCF_001838285.1 Corynebacterium sp. HMSC074C03
TTTTGGGGAAGTTGGTGATCCTATGCTGCCGAGAAAAGCCTCTAGCGATGTGGATATACGGCCCGTACCCGAAACCGACACAGGTAGTCAGGTAGAGAATACTAAGGCGATCGGGATAACTGTGGTTAAGGAACTCGGCAAAATGCCCCCGTAACTTCGGGAGAAGGGGGGCCATGACTGGTGACCGACGTGGTTGAGCTGGTTGTGGCCGCAGAGAATAGAGGGAAGCGACTGTTTACTAAAAACACAGGTCCGTGCGAAGACATTTAAGTCGAGGTATACGGACTGACGCCTGCCCGGTGCTGGAAGGTTAAGAGGACCTGTTAGATCCCTTTGTGGGTCGAAGCGGAGAATTTAAGCCCCAGTAAACGGCGGTGGTAACTATAACCATCCTAAGGTAGCGAAATTCCTTGTCGGGTAAGTTCCGACCTGCACGAATGGCGTAACGACTTCCCTGCTGTCTCAACCACAGGCCCGGCGAAATTGCAGTACGAGTAAAGATGCTCGTTACGCGCGGCAGGACGAAAAGACCCCGGGACCTTCACTATAGCTTGGTATTGGTGTTCGGTTCGGTTTGTGTAGGATAGGTGGGAGACTGTGATGCCTCAACGCCAGTTGGGGTGGAGTCGTTGTTGAAATACCACTCTGATCGTATTGGACATCTCAACCTCGGCCCGTGATCCGGGTTAGGGACAGTGCCTGGTGGGTAGTTTAACTGGGGCGGTTGCCTCCCAAAGAGTAACGGAGGCGCCCAAAGGTTCCCTCAGCCTGGTTGGCAATCAGGTGTTGAGTGTAAGTGCACAAGGGAGCTTGACTGTGAGACTGACAGGTCGAGCAGGTAGGAAACTAGGGACTAGTGATCCGGCACCGGCTTGTGGAAGCGGTGTCGCTCAACGGATAAAAGGTACCCCGGGGATAACAGGCTGATCTTCCCCAAGAGTCCATATCGACGGGATGGTTTGGCACCTCGATGTCGGCTCGTCGCATCCTGGGGCTGGAGTAGGTCCCAAGGGTTGGGCTGTTCGCCCATTAAAGCGGCACGCGAGCTGGGTTTAGAACGTCGTGAGACAGTTCGGTCTCTATCCGCCGCGCGCGTAGAAACTTGAGGAAGGCTGTCCCTAGTACGAGAGGACCGGGATGGACGTACCTCTGGTGTGCCAGTTGTCCCGCCTGGGGCATGGCTGGTTGGCTACGTACGGAAGGGATAACCGCTGAAAGCATCTAAGCGGGAAGCCTGTTCCAAGATTAGGTTTCTTTTGAGGTCCCCTATAGATGATGGGGTTGATAGGCCGGATCTGGAAGCATCGTAAGGTGTGGAGGTGACCGGTACTAATAGACCAAACATTCAACACACACAATAGTGTGAAACACAAGGGTTTT
>NZ_KV836202.1:0-189870 GCF_001838285.1 Corynebacterium sp. HMSC074C03
CCCCCACATCAGCCAACCAAACACATAAACTGCCTGGCCGCGCTGACCTCCGATTACATTACACACACGCCCTTATTTAAGCGAATCCGCTGGTAGAACCATGAAAACAATTCACTTTAGTTAACCCCGTACGCCAAATCAGAGACTTCCTACGGCTCGGTCGCTACTTGTCAGCAACTCAGCAACCGACCAATTACTTAGTCAGAGCCGCCTTGTCACCTGCGAGTCGTCGCCAAGCAGTGGCAGACGCGACACCCATCAGCGCACCCGCCCCCAGAAACACGCTGCCTGCACCCATCGCGGTAGCACCCAAACCAGCAACCGGCGGCAGGATGACCTGCGCCAAGCGGTTACCCATCAGCCGGATGGATAGCGCCTGAGCACGCACCTCGGCATCCACCAGGGAGCTCACCCACGTCATAGACATAGGCATGACAAAGCCCCACGCCAAGCCACAGATACCAACTGCGATAACCATCAGCCACGCACTCTGTAGCCACGGCATTGCCAAAAGCGGCATGACACCGGCACAAACTGCAATGATAAGGACCCGATTGCGATTAGCTTTGCGCAAAACAGTCGGCATGAGGGCTCGGGAAATAATCGCAAGACCACTACGCGCACCAAGGATCGCCGTCACCTCGGCAACACTAAAGCCCAGTTCACGTCCCAGCACCGGCACATATGCCGTCAACAGGTCAATGGCTACGATGACCGCGATTGAGACAGACATAGCGCTGGACATGCCATCGATACGCAGGATGCTTAAGACCGATGCGCCACTGGCTTCGGCCTGCGCCAGCCGCCTCTCCTCCATCCGGCTGCGGTCGCTAACAGTCGACGCCGGAGAATACTCAGTTGAGCTAGCAGCTTGCACTTCGGCGGCTGCATTTGCTTCGTGCCGTCGATAAGCAGTTGCGACCGGCCAGCCGATGACCAGGGCGACCGCACCGATTCCCGTCATCGTCCAGAGCGCGGAAGTGGTGGCGGTCATGGCGCTGCCGTCGTGGTTGGGAGTGAGCAGACCCGCACCGACGATGCCGAGGAACTGCCCGACGGAGATTCCAAGCGTGAAGTACGCAAAGAGGCTATCAAGCCCGGCGACGCCGCCACGCAGGTGCGAAACCATGCCTTGAGCGGCGATGAGCGTGGTCATGTGGGCAAAACCCAGGGCCACGTAGCCGATCAGAAGAATAGGTAGGTTCGGCGAGAGCGCCATTACTGCTGCAGCGATGACGGTGGCGACGAGACCGGAGTACATGACTTCGGTGGCACGATGGCTGTCGACAAGCTTGCCGGCGGGAAGCGCAATAATAAGAGGTACAAGTGAAAATGCGGCAGTGAACCAACCGACGGTGGCGGCGGAACCGCCAAAATCGAGGACTCGCCAAGAAAGCAGCACGCGACCGCCGTTGAAAACCGCTTGCCCCAACACAGTAATGAGAACCAATAGGCCGAACCAGCGTCTCATACCTGTTTGTAACTCCCCTTCTCCTGTGTGGTCGCACTCTTCGCGGGGCGATTTCTTTGCACGTCAATACCTAAATTGATCGGTGTTTTCTCGTCGGCTCGCACTTCTGCCAACCCGCGAAGAACGGTCAAAGCAATGCGGCTTATTAAGAATAGTCCCTGAAGTTAAACATGTTTAGCGCATAGAATGAATTATTCGGGCATCCTTGTCGATGTAACCGGTTTGCTTATTTAGTTAATAAAGAATCAGGAATTAGGAGCCATGCTTGAACGCACATTGGTGTTCGTCGATACGTCATATTTACTGGCGAGCTTTTACAACTCGTGGGAAACCGGAGCCCGCGGGCAATTAGAAATCGACCTTAGAGAAGTAGTTAGTGTCCTTGACCGAATGATTAACCAGCAGCTGAACCAGCCAGTTCAGCGGCAACTTTGGTACGACGGCATCCCGGAGTCGGGGCCGCATCGTTACCAGCGCTCACTGCGCACGATTGATGGTGTGCAGCTGCGCGCAGGTCAGCTCATTGAATGGGGTGACCGACGGACGCAGAAGGCCGTCGATACGCGACTCGTCGCAGACATGGTTGTAGCCGGCCTGCGCAACCAAGTTTCCGATATCGTGCTGGTCTCGGGCGATGCGGACATGCTGCCCGGCGTCGCTGAGGCTTCGGCCGCCGGTGTGCGCGTGCATCTCTACGGCTTCGGCTGGGACTCCATGTCCGGTGCGCTTCGCCATGCCTGCGATTCGACGACAATCCTCGATCCCCGCGAGGACTTCGCCGACGCCATGCAGCTCAATGTCCTCGAGGGCCCAATCCCACCGGTCGTCCGCACGAATAAGCCGCTGGGCGATGCCGAACCAATCGAAGATCTCGGTGCCACCTGCGTACCGGATACGCGCATCACTCCTCCGGGCGAGGACTCGCTTGACGACGGCACGGAGAACACTCCCTCCGCTGCCGACGGTGATGTTGCTTCGCCGGAGGCCGGCTCTCCGGAGGTTCCGCAGGACCAGCGCGTTGTGCCATCCCCCACAGCTGACCGCGACTCCGACTGTCGCAGCGAAGACAATGCCGCAGCCACGCCGACGGCCAAGGCCGACTCGCCGAAGTTCAACGAGGTCGAGCACGCGGCCAAGATGGGTGCCCGGGAAATCCCGGCGCAGGCTGAGCACCGCGCTGAGGTAGAGCGCACCGGCGGTTTGGAAGCTACACAGGTGGATTCCGCTGCTTCGGGCGTTTCGGCTGACTCGCCAACACAGCAAACGCAACCAACTCAGCCAGCACAGCCTTCTCCAGCGGCCATGCCCGGCGCAACAGTCAACACTGGCAGTGGGGCTGGTAACGACACTGCGAACAACACCGGAGCCGAGAATGCAGGCGCGTCTGCCTCCGATTCCGCGTCGTCGATTGCAACCGGCAGTGGGGAGTCAGCGACGGAGCCGTCGGCAAGCGAAGACGGTGCCAACGCGAGTACCCCGAAACCAAACCCGCGGCCGAATCCTTCGATGATGGCGCCAAGGAGGAAGCTGCGTAGTCGATACGTGCCCCTGCCGAACGAGGTGTGGGCATCCGCGGGTTTCCAGACGCCGTTCGATGTGGGACAGCAGTACGCGAACTGGTGGTACGAGAATATTGCGAACGAGCAGGCGCGCGATAGTGCCCACTTGCTCTCTGGTGGTGGGCTGCCGCCGGACATTGATCGTCCGCTGCTGCAGTTTGCGTGCGAAACCCTGCACGAATACACGCTGACGGAGACGCAGCGCGTCAATCTGCGCGATGGTTTCCACGCCGGTATCCGCGGGGTGCTGCTCGCGCGGAAGAACGGCGAATTGGAGAAGTAGCGCGTCTCACGGCTTCGGCAGTTTCGGCGGCTTCGGCGCTGCCGGCGCTACTGTCGCTGCTGGTGCGGCTGACGCGAGAAAGTGTCGGGGTTTATGGCAGTTTAGGGTGGTTTTTCCCGCTCAAACTGCCATAAACCCCGACACTTTCTTGTTGGCGATTGTTGGCAACTGGTGAAGGCTACTTCGCTTCGTCTGCGTCCGTTGTGGTGTCCTCAACGGCCTCGGCAGCCTCGGAGGACTCCAGCTCGCCGGCATTATCCTTCACGGCAGAACCGGATTCGAGAGCAGCGCTTTCATTATTCATCTGGGCACGAATTTCGGCCAGACGCATGTCGGCAGCGGCATCGCGAGTCGAAGTCTCGATCTCAGCCATGCGACCTGCTTGTGAGGATTCCGCGAGCTCCTGAGCGCCCAACGCATTGGCGTAGCGGCCTTCAATCTTCTCACGGACCGAATCCAAAGTCGGCACATTCGGATCCTCGGAAATACCCTGCATGCTCTGGAGAGTCTTCGACGCGGTCTCTTGCATCTTGGCCTGATCCGCCTGCGACTCCAGCTTGCGGATATCCTGCTTAATCTGCTCGTAGCGAGCCTGCGACTGCTGCGCCTGACGCTGTGCCTCCTCAGCAGCAGATACGGCCTGCTGGTGGAGCTGCGTAGTATTTTCCAGCTCCTTTTCAACATTCACCAGCTGGGTGGCAAACACCTCAGCAGTGCTTTCCATCTTCTGTGCAGTGGCCTCATCGCCCTTGGCACGAGCCTGATCCGCATTGGCGAGTGCCTGGCGGGTGTTCTCGGTAATCTTGTCACGCTCAGAGGTCAACCGCCCCAGCTGCATTTCCAGCTGATTGCGGTTGCCGATGATAGCCGCAGCCTGACGCTGAATCTCCTGATGGCGCTGACGCTCGGCCTCAGCTGCCTGTGCAATCTGAACCTTCGGATCCGCATTGTCCTCGATTTTCTTATCAAACGAAGACATCATGTACTTCCAGCCCTTGGCAAATGGATTAGCCATGCAAATCCAACCTTCCTCAACATATGCGGAATAACTAATCGGAACCGAGAAGATTCCATCTCTTAAAAAATTGTACGTGAGCTAGCTCGCTCTCTCTCGGCAAACGGAAAGAGCTGGTTACCGACAAGCAAGACTCCCCCAGAGTTGTAAACTCTCTAAACATGGTTCATTGCCCTCAACGCGCGTACCGCGGACTTGCCGCGAGTCTCGCCGCGGTAATTACTCTGTCAGCAACTGCGGCGCTGGCTAACGCGACAGTCACCGCAACTGCTGACTCCACCGATACCGGCGCATTTTCGCAGGTAGTCGTCGCAGCTCCATCCTCAACGGAGCCGACTAAGCCCTCCGACGCAAAAACCAAGAAGACCACCGAAAAGCCAGCTGAAAAGGCTCCCGAGAAGAGCACAGGGCGAACCGCAGAGAAGTCGGCAGAACAGTCGGCGGAGAAGTCGGCAGAGAAAACCTCTTCAACGACATCGGAAACGTCCTCGACGGAGCCGTCGGAAAGCACTGCGAAAAGTGAGCCGAAGGCGTTTCCCCCACTTGTGCCAGGGGCGAAGACCCAGTGGGGCCTTGGCGTCCAAACTCGTCTCGACCAGGTGACCGAGAAGTTTGATGCTAAGGGCGGCATGCTCGGCATGGGCATCCTGGATCGCCAGACCGGTGAGTTCATCTGCAACGCACACTGTGATGATGTTTTTCGCCTCGCCAGCCTGATGAAGGTATTCATCGCCGATGTCGTGGCCTACTCCAACTACACACAGCCGAAGAAGGGCGAGATCGTCGCTGGCCAGGGCGATATGCCGGTTGAGGGCAACCCCGACGCCATGCTGCGCGACGACATGATTCGATACTCCAACAATGAAGCAACTGACGAGCTGTGGGATTCCTACGGCGGTGTACGCATCGTTGACAATGTCCGGCAGCGCTACGGCCTGTCGGATAAGACCGTCGGCTCGCCTATGTGGGGAGCCACCACTAGTACGCCAGCCGACATGGTCGCCTACTTTGACCGCATGCTGAGCGAAGAAGGCGGACTGAGCGACACGGAGACCAAATACATGCGTCAGCTGATGTACTCACTGCCGCGCTACTCCTACGGCGATGCAGACCAGAACTTCGGTCTGCGTGCAGCGCTACCGAAGGAAACGATTGCCAACAAATCCGGTTGGTACGAAGAGCAGCACACCACTGCCGGATTCCTTGGCGACGATGACCGTTACGCTATCGCGGTTCTGGGCAAAAACCTGACCGCCAACGACCTCACCGAAGCTGTCAAGCACGTGTTCCCGGGCGGGCAGGTTCTGCCAACAGGTGAGAAGGAGACAAAGCATGCCCGCACCAGCGCACCACTGTCGATTGAGGAAAACTCAAACAAAGTCGCTCCAGCCCTGTGGGCACTAGTAGCGGCACTCGCTGGCTTTGGTATTGGCTGGCTCATTCGTGGCCAGCGCGCGGACTAGATACAAAAAGTCCCCGCGGGCTTGAGGCGCGGGGGCTCATGCGGCAGTGCTCTAAGTTGGAAAACGCACAGTATGCGGACTAAACCGCAGAATTTACTCGGTAGCGCTATCCTGTGCGGCCTGCTCGGCAATCTGCGCACGGACATCATCCATGTTCAGCTCCGAAGCCTGGCCAACCAGGTCGCTCAGAGCGGTCTCAGGCAGCACACCAGAGTGCTGGAACAGCAGGATTCCCTCGCGGAAAACAAACAGCGTCGGAATCGACTGAATGCCCAGGGCGGCCGAAACCTCCTGGTTGGCATCGGTGTCCAGCTTTGCGAACACTACCTCTGGGTGCTTCTCCGAAGCCTTCTCATAAATCGGGGCGAACTGGCGGCACGGACCGCACCAGGATGCCCAGGCATCAACGAGCACAATGTCGTTGTTCTGAATAGTCTCAGCGAAAGTCTCGTTCGTAATATCAACAGTTGCCATGGGTCTAACTCCTCTTACTCTTTAACGTCGTGTTCTAACTTCACGTTCTTTACGTAGGTTTTTACCCGTTAGTTCCCCACAACGCACGCGGGAGTCAATTCATTCCCGCCGGGTTCGCGGGGACGTCGTAAAGCGGCGCGTGCTAGTGGTTGATGCGGACAGTGTTGGCCTGTTTACCCAGGCCATCGATGGTGATGATCATTTCCTGGCCATCCTGAAGGTAGGTCTGCGGGCTCATGCCGTGGCCAACACCCGCCGGCGTTCCCGTGGAGATGACATCGCCCGGGTTCAGCTGCACGAACTGTGAGATGTAGGCGATTAACTTCGCCGGGGAGAAAACAAGGTCCGCAATCGGGGCATCCTGGCGCAGCTCTCCGTCGACATATGTGCGCACCCGTGCGGAGTCCGCATCGAAAGCATCGGCTGTGAGCATCCACGGCCCGAAAGCACTGGCACGCTGCAACGTCTTCCCCTGTAACCACTGCGCAGTGGCGTACTGGAAATCGCGCTGGGTGAAGTCATTCATAATCGCGTACCCAGCGATAGCGTCCTGTGCCTGCTCCTCCGACACCCGCAAGCAGGTCTCGCCGACGATAACCGCGAGCTCGCCTTCATAATCGAGCTTTTCCGCGCAGGCCTCCGGCACTCGGATATCATCCTTCGCACCGGCAACGGCATCGGCAAACTTCGCGAATAGCGTCGGCACCTCGGGACGCTCGTGTCCCATCTCATCGATGTGGGCGGCATAGTTCAGGCCGACGCAAACAATCTTGCCCGGCCGCGTGATCAGCGGCGCGAACGCCCACGTGCTCTCCGCCATGACGTTGTCAGGGTTGTTCCCCGCCTCCGCCAAGAGTTCTTCCGCTTCACGACGCCACGTTGGCCGCGCTAACACATCTCCGAGACAGTGGTCATCAAAAAGGACCGCTACGCCGTCGCCGAGAACAGCGGCGCGGGTTGCACCCTGGTATCGCAACGTTGCTAGACGCATGGCTTTCTCATTTCTTCATGGCTATTCTCTGTGTCACTTCTGCCGCCTGATCGGCTCTCGGTTCCACGCTACCGCCTTGTTGAGCTGAATTAGGAAGCAGGTTCGCTCTTTGGCTGACGCAGAGCCTCGCCTTCAGGCTGGGAGGGAAGATTCTGGCTGTGCTGAAGAGCACGCTGTCCCGGCGTAGTCATGCGAACTACCCAAGCAGGACGGACGAAGAGCCATCCGGCACCGATGGCAAGCAGCAACCTGTGCAGACCGAGACACAGCATCGCCGCGATGATGGCCACCAGCGGCGTCATGATGACCAAGTGTGGGTCCTTCGGCAGGATGAGGTCGCAAATAATCATGACCACAACCAACATTGGAATGTGCATGAGGAAGATAGGCAGCGTTCGGCCGCCAACCTTTTCAAAGGGCACAACTAGGCGAGTGTTCTGCAGCATCGCCATAACATTGATTGCAGCCAGTGCGCCAGTGGTGGACAGGTACACGCGGGTGAAGCCGACGTTGCCTTCGTTAAAGCTCGCGTAGGTCGCCTGCACCCAGATTGCCACCGACAGGAACGCCGTCAGCGTCACTAGCAGTGAGAGGCCGCTGCGACGCTGTGCCATCCGGAAGATCCAGGGCGCACCGTACATGCCCAGCACATAGAAGAACAGCATCTTGCTGACAAAGTCCCACGACCAGCTGGATGAGGCAAAAGGCGCCCATGCACTAATGAGGCCTGAAACGATGAGCTGAATCACCGGATGTACCCAGCGGAATGCTCGTGTGAGAATTGCAAATAGCGCCAGCGCCCACAGGAACCACAGGTAAGAAGTTGGCTCGATGCCCGCGTGAAGCGTGTTGTAAATTCGCGGCCCCCACGCACTGTGGTCCGTAATCGGCGGCGGAGACACGATGCCATCGGCATCCTCGTGCGTATATGGCATGAGGAAAAGCACGAAGTCACGCAGTGGAACCCAAATCACGTAGAGATAGACCATCACCCAGATTCGGCGATTGGCCAACTTATGCCACGACTCCTTGAGTGCCTTGCCGGCGAACAGACCAGATAGCAGGAAAAACAGCGGCATACGGATTGGTCCGAGGAAGAAGTTAATCCCCGCCCACTGCGCCGTGTAGTAACCGTGCGCTTGCAGCTCTGTGATGGCATGGCCAAGCACAACTAATAGAATGCACAGCCCCTTGGCCGCATCTACCCAGCCGACGCGCTGTTTCGGCGCACTCTTATGCCTTTTAGCTTTGGTCTCCGCTGCCACGGGAGCGGCAGTTGGTGACATAGTGCTTCCCCGCTTCCCGACGACTCCGCGTAACCCTCAAAACCTTCAAAACCATCAACGCACGAAAACTCGCCCCATTGACTGTCACTCACCTTACCTAGCCACCCGGATTGCACTAATTCTGGGTGGCTAGGCCAGGAACCTAGAGAGAACCGCTGGGCTCCTCCGCCAGGTTGGCGAACCTGGAGTAGTGCAGCTGGTGGGCCACAGCAATGCTTCCGGTCGGCCCACCACGGTGCTTTGCGACGATAATATCCGCCTCACCAGCACGTTCATGGTCGGCCTCCTGCGAGTCCGGCCGGTAAATCAGCATGACGATATCGGCATCCTGCTCCAGTGAGCCCGACTCACGCAGATCCGAGACCTGTGGCTTCTTATCTGTGCGAGCTTCCGGACCACGGTTCAGCTGCGAAATTGCAATCAGCGGTACCTCGAGTTCCTTCGCCAACAACTTGAGCTGACGGGAGAACTCCGAGACCTCTTGCTGCCTGGACTCGACTTTTTTACCCGAGCTCATCAGCTGCAGGTAGTCGACCACAATCATCTTCAGATCGTGCTTCTGCTTCAGCTGACGTGCCTTCGCGCGAATTTCCATCATGGTCAGGTTCGGCGAGTCATCAATAAACAGCGGAGCATCCCGAATCTTGTCGCCGACCTCGACCAGCTTTGTCCAGTCCCGCTCATCCAGGTCACCGGAGCGCAAAGATGCCATGTTGATTTTCGCCTCTGCGGACATGATGCGCATCATGATTTCGTTGCGCGACATTTCCAACGAGAAAATTGCGCTGGTCATGCCGTTGCGAATCGAGGCCGAACGCATGAAGTCCATCGCCAGCGTGGACTTACCCACACCCGGACGAGCCGCAATAATCACCATCTGACCTGGGTGAAGGCCGTTCGTCAGCTTGTCCAGGTTGGTAATCCCCGTCGGCACACCCTGCGCCAGACCGCCGTTTTGGGTAATAAGATCCAGTTCCTCCAGCGTGTCATCCAGGACATCGGCGATGGGAACGTAGTCATTCTTCGTGTTCTCACGTCCAACGCTGAAGATGAGCTGCTGCGCCTCATCCACCAGCTGCTCCGGCTCCGTGTCCTCCGCGCCCGCATAGCCGATCTGGGCGATCTTCGTGCCGGCCTCGACCAGGCGACGGATTGTCGCCTTCTCCGCAACAATGCGGGCATAGAACTGCGCATTCGCCGCCGTTGGAACCAGGGAGGCCAAGGTGTGCAGGTACAGCGGACCACCGATACGCTCCAGGTCTCCAGTTCGATCCAGACGACCTGCCAGCAAAATAGGGTCAATTTCCGAGGACTCACCGTAGAGGTGCAAAATCGCCGAGTAAATCGTCTGGTGCGCTGGCCGGTAGAAATCCTCCGGCGTCAGCTGCTCGTACACATCCGCAACGACCTCTGAGTTCAGCAGCATCGCGCCGAGCACACTCTGCTCCGCCTCGATATTGTGCGGCGGCGTGCGCTCAAAAGTCGCGCCCGCGACCGCACTCGCACGAGCGCCACGACCACGGTCTCGCTCCCAGTCCCGCGCCCCAGATCCGCTTGCCGACGATCCGTTGCCCGAGCTCTGAGAGAAGGAATACTCCTCCGGTGGCGCATCCTCTACCGGCGGTTCCGGGGGCAGCGGAACGTCATCGAAGGAATCATCGTGGGAATTTACCGAGTAGGAGGACGCCTCGTCCCCTGCTCCGGAATGACCACCATCACCTACAGGCTGACTCATCGTGAGCAGCTCCTCCCCTTCTGGACCACTTAGGTGCCTTTTCAACCCTGTTGCTGACTGACCGTCACACTCAATATGTCTGTTCCGACCGCCAGCACTGGACACCTGACTACCTACCGCAGTTATACCTGTTCGAGCGGATTGACGGACCTGTAAAAGTACCCTTGAAGGCCCCGGAAAACAATCTTCTACGGTGTTTATCCCCGAAGTTATCCACAGCACCTGTGGACAAGCCTGGGGAGAACATGTGCACAATCAAGAAAAGTCCAGGTGAACGGTCCGTAACCCTAAACCGCCGCTTGAATGTTAACGGGGGTAGCGGAGTTTCAACCCGGAAATATTCTATCTACGCAGGTCAGTGCGTATTTGCCTTAATTCTGCACAAATGTAATCCTCTGTTACCTCGTTAGCATCGATGCTGCTCATGCGGAGATTATTAACGATAAATTAATAAAAATCTCGCGCTCTCCAGAAAAGTTATCCACGGCAGCCAGGCAAGTTACCCACAGGTTTATCCACAGCAATCATCGTTAGCCTGTGGACAAGTCGTAGACGCTCTTTCCAACACCTGCGTAAAAGGCTTTAAACCAGCCTTAAACCACGAAAAGCCCCGACCTTTCACTACGAAAGATCAGAGCTTCACGTGTGCTGTTGTCATTGGGCCTCAGAGCCCGCGCAGTCTTTAAACGCGGTGCTCGTCAGCCGCCGTCAAAGTAAAAACTCTAAACCGCGAACTTACGCGGCGACGACCTGTACGGAAACATGCGCGGTAATCTGCGGGTGCAGCGCGATGTCAACGGTGTGCTTACCAAGGGACTTGATCTGGCTCGGAGCAAGCACGACTGCGCGCTTGTCGATAGCCTGACCGGAAGCCTTACGAACTGCATCGGCGATGTCACCCTTGGTGACAGAACCGAACAGCTTGCCATTTTCCGAAGCCTTCACAGCAACGGAGACGTTGTCGAGCGAATCAATCTTCTGCTTGACTTCACGTGCATGGTCGAGGTCGCGGATAGCGCGAGCCTCCTGGGCACGACGAATGCCCTCGATCTGCTTTTCTGCGCCGCGGGTGGCAACAATTGCCAGTCCGCGAGGAAGCAGGTAGTTACGTCCGTAGCCGGCCTTGACCTCAACGATGTCGCCTGCGACACCGAGCTTGTCAACGTCGGCGGTGAGGATCAGCTTCATGATCCCTGCCTTTCGCTGGATATGTCTTTAAAAGATTATGAGAATTGTGGATGCTAAATCTGCTGCAAACTAGTCACGTAGTGCCGTGGCTGCAAGGAGCTTAGAACGGAGGCTCATCGCCGCCGAAGCCGCCACCGGCCGGAGGAGCTGAGTTCCACGGATCTTCCGCAGGAGCTCCGCCACCAAAACCGCGATCGCCCTGTCCACCCTGGTTGCCCTGGTTTCCACCAAAGCCACCGCCGAAACCACCACCGGCATTTCCGCCCTGGCTGCGGTTGCCGCCGCCAAAGTTTCCACCGCCGTTGCGTGGAGTGCGCGTGACCTGAGCTCGAGCGAACTTCAGGGACGGGCCCACCTCATCGACCTCAACCTCAAAGACGGTACGACGCTCGCCCTCGCGGGTCTCGTAACTGCGCTGGCGCAGACGACCCTGGACGATGACGCGCATGCCCTTGGAGAGACTTTCGACAGCGTTCTCCGCCGCCTCACGCCACAGGCTGCAGGTGAGGAACATACCCTCGCCGTCAACCCACTGGCCATCTCGGTACACCCGCGGAGTCGACGCGACGCGGAAGTTCGCGACGGCGGTGCCGTTCTGGGTGTACTTAAGCTCCGGGTCAGCAACCAGGTTGCCAACCACTGTGATTTGTACGTCTCCCTGAGCCATGCTTCTTCTCCTCGGTTGTATTCTGTCGAGCTGATGATGGGGCTTTCGCCCGCTATCCTACGGCTTTCGCTTTACCGGTGTGCCCCATTCGAGCACTCTGGCTACGCAAATATGACGCAGATTAACGATCAACCCGCAGCACCTTGGTGCGCAGGATGCTGTCGTTCAGATTCAGACGACGGTCGAGTTCCAGCACGGTTGCGGACTCGCAGGTGAGGTCGACGACAACGTAGATGCCGTCTTCCTTCTTCTCGATCGGGTAGGCGAGGTGGCGCTTACCCCAGATGTCCACCTTCTCCACCTTGCCGTTCTCCTTGCGGACAACGTCGAGGTACTTCTCCAGGGACGGGCCTACGGTGCGCTCATCCTGAGACGGATCGATAATAATCATTACTTCGTAGTGACGCACGGACCTCATCACCTCCTATGGTCTAGTTCTTGTATTTCGGCTACACAGCGTGGTGCGCTGGCACTGTCTTTCATGCCAACCGCTATGCAGCAGGAGGATCGTTGCGTCAAGCAACCCTGCCAGGGTACCGCAGGCAGAGGTATATGTCCTAATCGCAGGCGCCGTCGGCAAGCAGTACTGGCAAGCGGTGTCAGGGCGCCGAATAAAAAGAGACGCACACAGAGCTACTGCGTGCGTCTCTTTGAATTGTGAAGTTGTCGCGTGCTTGGTGGGCAGTTAGCGCTCTAGCAGCTAACTACCTGGCCTGCGTCCTACATTGATGTCGAGGAAGCATGTGCCAACGCAATAATCACCGGAATGACTGTCGCGAATAGGAAGGCTGCCAGGCACAGAGCCCAAATGATTGCCGGTTTCCACTTCTGCATGAAGCCCCAAAAGGCCGTGCCGAACATCAGGAAGCCGATCGCGACGCAGACGATGGTGAAAATCACCCACGTATCCACTTACTGTCCACCTCCAGGGTTACCGGGGTCTCCGCCGCCTTCATTGCCACCGCCGAAACCACCGCCTCCCGGAATCGGGATGGGCAGTAGGTCAGCGATTCCGCCGCCACCGCCGCCGCCATCGCCACCCGGAACCGGAAGCGGTGCAGGCTGCTCCTCGGAGGACTCAGAGGTCGACTCCTCGGCCGACTCCTCTTCTGTGGTCTCCGGGGCAGAGCCCTGGTCATAACCAGAGTCAGAGGTCGACGGCGCCTGGTACTGCGGCGCACCTGCAACACCACCGATTGGTTCCGGCTTGGTGAAGTACTCAAAGTCCTCGTTGGCCAGTGCGTTATCCATGGTGTACTTCCACAGATCGCCCGGAGTTTGGGCACCGTACATGATGCCACCGTAGGCGTTGTAGAGCGCCGAACCATCGACGTTGCCAACCCACACTGCAGTCGACAGCTGCGGTGTCGAACCGATCATCCACGCATCCTTGTTCTGGCCGGTGTCACCCAACTGCGTAGTACCGGTCTTGGCGGCCGACGGGCGACCACCGCTCAAGGGCTTGTTGCTGTAACCGGCAATAGGCTCCATGGCCGATATCATATTGGTGGCCACTGCCTTGGAAACTCGACGGTCGCCCTTGTCAGCGTTGGACTCGTAAACAATCTCGCCCTTGGAGTTTTCGACCTTCTCTACGAAGTGAGTCTGCTGATAGACGCCATCGTTAGTCAGGGTAGCCAGACCAACGGCCATATCCAGCGGACGTGAGAGGTACTGACCCAGGGCGATACCGTCCTGCGAGTGACCGTTGTCGTCCATCAGAGTCTTTTCAATACCCGGGATGGACTCAGCCACGCCCAGACGATGAGCCATTTTGGCGGTGTCATCCGGACCATTCTTTAGGTCGCGCTGCAGGCGAATAAACGGGGTGTTCAGCGACTGCTTCAGGGACTCATAAAGCGGAAGCACGCCACCGCCGGCACCGCCGTCGTTGTGCAGAGTGACGTTACCGGACTGCACAGGTGCCGAAGAGTACTGCGCGGTCAGCGGAATGCCCTGATCGAGCGCTGCGGCCAGCGCAAAAATCTTGAAAGTAGAACCGGTCTGCAGACCGCTGTTCGCGTAGTCCCAACCAGTCGGATCGTCGCCACCGTAGTAGGCGCGGACAGCACCGGTCTTTGGCTCCACCGAAACGATGGCGGCACGCAAACCCGTTGACTGATCGACGTAGTTTTCCATCGCATCCAGGGCAGCCTGCTGTACCGTCGGGTCAATGGTCGTCGTAATGCGTAGACCGCCGGTGTTGACCTCCTGCTCGGAGATACCTTCGCGCTCCAACTCAGCCAGCACCTGATTCTTGATCATGGCAGCCGGGCCGGGCTCCGGAGCCTGCTTCGGCGCCAACGCCGGATCGATGGTCTCCGGGTACTGCATTCCCGCGCGGTCCTGCGGCGAGACGATGTTCATCTCCACCAGGCCATCGAGGACGTAGTTCCAACGCTGCTCAGCCTCCGGGCGGTTAGTCCACGGATCCAGTGCGGATGGACGCTGAATCGAGGCCGCCAACACAGCACCCTCTTCGGCATTCAGCTCACCGACTTCCTTACCGAAGTAGGCCTTCGACGCTGCCGCGATACCGTATGCGTTACGACCAAAGTAAATCGTGTTGAGGTAGGCCTCAAGGATTTCGTCCTTGGTCCACTCCCGCGCCATCTTCGCCGACATGACCAGTTCCTTGGCCTTGCGGGTCAGCGTGCGCTCATTGCCCACCACAGCATTCTTGACGTACTGCTGCGTAATGGTCGAGCCGCCACCCGCACTGGAATTACCAGTCACGACTCCCAGAGCCGCACGGGCATAACCAGTCAGGGAGAAACCCGGGTTGGTATAGAAATCACGATCCTCAGCTGCCAGCACTGCATTGCGTACAGCATCCGGCACCTTGTCGATAGTGATGTTGCTTCGGTTACCGCCCTCGGGGACGATGCGCGTGATTTCCTTTTCACCAGAACGGTCATAAATCACCGCAATCTGGCTATTGGCCAACTCCTCTGGCTCCGGCACGTCCGTTGTCGCATAAGCAACACCGAACACAACTACCGGCAACAGCACGACCAACGCCACGGCTAGACCGAGCCACGCTAAAATTCGCCGCTTATTGTCAGTCGGCTGTTCTTCTTGCGCCATCGAGCTTTCCTCTTCATGGTCATCTGGTTCATGGTCATCTGGGGCGTACTGCCCCTTCTCCGGATCCGGCTCGCTTGCCGACGTCATCTCTGAACCGGTAGCCAGACCCTCGTCATTGCCACCGACCGAAACAGCATCAATGCTGTCACTGGAATCGTCGTCAAGCGATGCGTCATCGGAGTGTGCGTGCGTATTGAAGGAATCAGCATCCGGCTGATCCCACCACTCGCCTGATGAATTAGAACCCTGGCCCTCGTGAGGGCTGTTAGGACCGCCTGGGCTATCGGGTCGATCATTGCTCACGGGTGCTCTCCCTAGTTTTCTGACTCTTCTCGAGCTGCCTGAAGTGTCCGGGTCAGGAAACTCCACTTGCAGTCGGGGCACACCTCAACTTCTTTGACGGTGCACGAACCATATTCATTAACTATTGCGGATAATTCGTTTTCAGTACAAGCAGAGCCGGAACGACGGCCCAAGTTTTCTCCGAACACCCAGAATACGAGTCGGAGGTCGAATTTGCGACATACTGGGCACTCTTCCTGGGACTTTCTGCCATGAAAACGCGCGGCAGCGACCAGCCGAGCATCAGCATCACAGAGTGATTTCCGTGAAATCTCCCCTACACGCCACTGCTCCAATAACTGCTTCTTGAGCAAGGAGTGATCAATCTCGCCCTGCCATGTCATCACGAAGACAGATTAGCAGGCTCGTGCGGGCTGGTTTCACCCCCGCTTTATCGGTAAACACATGCCCCCTCACGGTTCGGGCATCGGCAAAAAACGCATAAAGGTATAACGTCACGCTCGTTACCTCAATGCGCGCACCCACTCACGGCCGCACCGCTGGCGCAAGACCCTGGTGCGGGGTTCTGATGCTAGGTCTTGATGCGAGTTCCCGGTGTGAGTTCCCGGCGCGAGGTCAAAGCCTCCGAGCACATAGTTTCAAGGAGAATTACTAAATGAGTTCAATTCGCGTCGCTATCGTCGGCGTCGGCAACTGCGCCTCTTCCCTGGTGCAGGGTGTCGAGTTCTACCGCGATGCAAAGCCCGATGAGACCATTCCTGGCCTCATGCACGTCGTCTTCGGCGACTACCACGTCTCCGATGTCGAGTTCGTCGCAGCTTTCGACGTTGACGACAAGAAGGTCGGCAAGGACCTCTCCGAGGCCATTGTTTCCTCCGAAAACTGCACCATCAAGATTGCCGATGTCCCGACTCTCGGCGTTGAGGTTCAGCGCGGCCCGACCCTGGACGGCGTTGGCAAGTACTACGCGGACACCATCGACGAATCCCCGGCTGAACCGGTCGACGTAGTTCAGGCGCTGAAGGACGCCAAGGTCGATGTCCTGGTCTCCTACCTGCCGGTCGGTTCCGAGCAGGCCGACAAGTTCTACGCACAGTGTGCCATTGACGCTGGTGTGGCCTTCGTCAACGCCCTGCCGGTCTTCATCGCATCCGACCCGGAGTGGGCCAAGAAGTTCGAAGACGCGGGCGTTCCGATTGTCGGCGACGATATCAAGAGCCAGGTCGGCGCAACCATCACCCACCGCGTCATGGCCAAGCTATTTGAGGACCGCGGTGTTCGCCTCGAGCGCACCCTGCAGCTCAACGTCGGCGGCAACATGGACTTCAAGAACATGCTCGAGCGCGACCGTCTCGAGTCCAAGAAGATTTCCAAGACCCAGGCTGTCACCTCCAATCTCACCGGTCCACTGGCCGGCAAGATCGATGACCGCAACGTCCACATCGGCCCGTCGGACTGGGTGGACTGGCTGGATGACCGCAAGTGGGCCTACGTCCGACTCGAGGGCAAGGCCTTCGGCGAGGTGCCGCTGAACCTTGAGTACAAGCTCGAGGTCTGGGACTCCCCGAACTCCGCCGGCATCATCATCGATGCTGTTCGCGCGGCCAAAATCGCCAAGGATCGCGGCATCGGCGGCCCGGTTTACGCCGCTTCCTCCTACCTGATGAAGTCCCCGCCGAAGCAGCTTGCCGACGATGTTGCCCGAGCACAGCTCGAAGCATTTATTAAGGGCGAAGACTAAAAGGTACAAGCACTCAAAAGTACAAGCGAGCAGCTCCGGGAGCATGTTCCTTGAAAAGCGCCAGCCGGTTACCCATGCAGTAGCCGCTGGCGCTTTTGTGCTCCTCTATCCCCTATCCTCCCCGCTTCCTTCCACGCCCTCCTCGCCCTACTCGCCCTACTCGCTGCTGCGCCCACCTCGTCCCTGCCATGGATGCGTGCGCTGCAGCCGTCGTAAAGCTGACAGCAATACATCCGAGAGGATTGATTCGCGAGATATATCACAAGCCGAAAGTATTCGCGAGAGTAGCCGCATGGCTACCTCCAAGCCAACGTTCTAAGTACAGAAGAAGTGACACTTTAGGGGGTTTCTGCCAGTACCGAAAAAACCTTATACACAGATAGGTTTAATGCTTTGTACTGGGGTTTTAGATAATTGATGGAGAATTCCTGGTGATTTCATTGCCGAAATCACCAGTTGTAGAAAAATAAATAGCACCCCAAATAAATTTCGTATTGGCAACTAGCGCTGTTCGCATATAACATCGTCGCTATGACATTATCTTCGGGCTCGATTGGCAATCCTGATGCCGTTACTCCTCTGTCGCTCGCTAAGCGCATTCGCCCTCTCCTGACTCGCGCTGAGCTGCTCTACAGCCGCCGCTCCTCGGAGTCCCAGCTCAGCCGCGCGCAGCTGTCCATCATGATGACCCTGGAGGCACTGGGCGCCTGCCGTATCAGCCAGTTGGCTGAGGCCGAGGCCATCCGCATGCCCACCGCCTCCAACGCTGTGCACCACTTGGAGGTCGCCGGCATGGTGGAGCGCGTCCGCGACAGCAAAGACCGCCGTGGCGTCCGCGTTGAACTGACCGACCGTGGCCGTGAAGAGCTGCACCGTGTTTCTGAAGAGCGCAATCAGCAGATGGCTGAAATGTTCAGCACGCTGAGCCAGGAAGAGCTGGAATTTGGCGCTGGTCTTGAGACGATTCTGTCCAAGATTCTCGAAAACTACCCGGAGCATCCAAAGACAAACCCAAGCGTCTAGTCTCTTTTCCAGCTAGCCCTGCCCTCTTTAAGCCCACAGGCAGGGTACATAGCTTTTACACGTCATCAGTGCCGTTTTATATATACCCGCCTATCCACGTAGGCTATTACCCAGAAGCACCACTTGGATATTTCTGAGTAATCACAGGAGGATTAGCGATGGCTTCCCGCCCGCTTCGTATCATGATTGCGTGGCGTCCAGGCGAGTACGGCACCGAAACGCTTGCTTACGCCGCTTGGTTAGCTCGCACCACGAAGGTGCAGATTCGCGTCGTCAGCGCACTGTCGCGCGGCTGGCCGCTGACCTCACTGGCTCGGCTGAGCACCAATGACTCCTGGGTTTCCCACGAAACCGAGTCTCTTGAAAAAATCATCAAGGATGAGCTAAAGCTCGCTGGCCTGCGCAAGGGCATGCTTGACGACGATGCCGTGCGGATCATCGAATCCTCCAGCGAATCTACAACTATCTGTAACGAGGCCGAAGAATTCGAAGCCGATATGGTTCTGCTTGGCACGCGCCGAAGCAATACCAAGGACTGGGCCGCCAAGAACCGCAGTCGCTTTACCGCGGGGTCGACTTCGGATGCGCTGCTGCACTACTCGCCAACTCCACTGGGGCTGGCTATCCCCGGCGCGAAACTTTCTAAGCATGGTGTGACCCGTGTCAGCATTTGTTACATTGACACCCCACAGTCGCACCACGCATTGAATAAGGCTGCTGACCTGGCACACCGTTGGGAAGTTCCCCTGCGTCTGGTCTCGTTTACGCCCCGCGGTGCGACCATGTACCCGACGGAGAACGGCTACGGCCCCTCCTCGGACCTGATGATTGAGTGGCGCGAGCAGGCGATGGGGCTGCTCGACCGCGGTACCGACCGCGCGCATACCCGTTACCCAGATCTGTCCATCGATGCGGACGTGGCCTCCGGCAACGGTTGGGAAGAGGCCATTCAGTCCATCAAATGGAAGAAGGGGGACTTGCTCGTTTTGGGCTCGTCCACGCTCGGCCCCTTTGGACGAATTTTCATCGGATCGTCGACCAACCACATTGTTCGCCACAGCCCGGTGCCAATGCTGATTACCCCAGCCTAATTACTCCGGCCTAATATGGCAGGCACATCAAATGGCATTAGTACGGTATTAGTACGGCATTTTAGAGGCGAGGGGAGCAGATGGTAGACAACACACCTGAGCGCGATGAGGATGAACTCTTCGACGAGCTTGAGCGCAAGATGTACTCCGGCAAGCGCGCCTATGTCTACACCGCAGGCGTGATTCTTACGACCCTGCTGGCGGGCCTCATTATTGGTATCGCCGGCGCAATCGTCGGTGGCCCCACCTGTGATGCGGGCAAGTCTAGCTTCATCTGCTCACGCACTTGGGAGATTCTCTTCCCGGTTGTCCCAGGCGTAATCTCCCTGGTCGGCTGCCTTTTGGGCTTCTGGCAGACCTACGTGGAGTGGAAGAACTTCCGCAACTGGCGCCCGTGGCTGGCCATGTGCTGGGTGCTCATGCCCTTCACTTTGATGTGGATGGTCTCCACATTCGGTGTCCTTATCCTTGGCGTGAAGTAGGGGTAAGAGGCGGCCAGCCTCGGTGCCACCCTCTTGAGGTTTTTGCGAGAAAGCCTCAAGCGAGAAAGTGTCCGGGTTTATGACAAATTTGAGCCAATTTTAGGCCTCAAACTGTCATAAACCCGGACACTTTCTTGTATGCACTGGCTTCCTTGGCTACTTCTTCACAACCAGGTTGACCATCTTGCCCGGAACGACAATGACCTTCACGATATTGCCACCGGCGCTCTCCACCGCTGCGACAACCTTTTCGTCGGCACGCGCGACGGCCTCGATATCCTCGCGGGAAGCATCGGTAGCCACGTCAATGCGGGCGCGGACCTTGCCGTTAATCTGAACTGGCAGCTCAACGGTGTCGTCGACCAACCACTTCTCGTCAACTGCCGGCCACGGACCGTGCGCCAGGGACTCGGAGTGGCCGAGGCGGCTCCACATTTCCTCCGCGATATGCGGTGCCACCGGGCCCAGCATGAGAGCCAGCGGCTCCACAGCGGCGCGCGGTGAACCGGCTGATCCGTAGGTCTTGGTCAGGTAGTTGACGTACTCAATGAGCTTTGCGACGGCCGTGTTGTCACGCAGTTCTGCGTAGTCAGAGGTAACCCCTTCCACGGTGCGGTTGAGCGCCTTGAGGTCGTCGTCGGAAAGCGTTGCGTCCGTGACGGCGAGCTCACCGGAGTCCTCATTGACCACCAGGCGCCAAGCGCGCTGGAGGAAGCGCTGCGAGCCGACCAGGTCCTTCGTCGCCCACGGGCGGGAGGTGTCCAGCGGCCCCATGGCCATCTCGTAGACGCGCAGGGTGTCAGCGCCGTAGTTGTCGCAGACCTCGTCAGGGGAAACGGCGTTCTTCAAGGACTTGCCCATCTTGCCGTACTCCTGGAAAACCTCCAGGTCGGAGCCATCTTCGGCGCCGCCTGGGATGAGGAACTTACCATCGCGCTCAACTACCTGATCCGCCGGCTGGTAGACACCACGGGCATCGGTGTAGGCGTAGGCCTGGATGTAGCCCTGGTTGAACAGACGACGGTACGGCTCCTTGGAGGTCACGTAGCCGAGGTCGAAGAGGACCTTGTGCCAGAAGCGGGAGTAGAGCAGGTGCAGCACCGCGTGCTCGACGCCGCCGACGTAGAGGTCGACGCCGCCTGGATCGTCCTTACCGTGCGTCTCCGGGCGGGGGCCGGTCCAGTAGCGCTCGTTTTCCAGGTCAACGAACTTTTCAGCGTTGTTCGGGTCAATGTAGCGCAGCTGGTACCAGGAGGAACCTGCCCAGTTCGGCATGACGTTGGTGTCGCGGCGGTACTTCTTCTTGCCGTCGCCGAGGTCGAGCTCGACGTTGACCCAGTCAGTGGCCTTGTCCAGTGGAGCCTTTGGCTCGGTGTCGGCATCGTCCGGGTCGAATGTGACCGGCTTGTAGTCCTCGACCTCCGGCAGCTCGACCGGAAGCATGGACTCGGGCAGTGCGTGGGCGTGACCGTCCTCGTCGTAGACGATGGGGAAGGGCTCGCCCCAGTAGCGCTGGCGGGCGAACAGCCAGTCGCGCAGCTTGTACTGGACCTTCTCGTGGCCAGTACCTTCCTTCTCCAACCACTCAATGACGGTGGCGATGGCGGTGTCCTTGTCCAGGCCATTGATGTCCAGGCCGGAGTCATTGGCGGAGTTCACGCACGTACCGTTACCGACGTACGCCTCCTTTGCAATGTCACCGCCTTCAACGACCTCGCGGATTGGCAGACCGAAGGCAGTGGCGAACTCGTAGTCGCGCTCATCGTGGGCCGGGACAGCCATGATGGCACCGGTGCCGTAGCCAATCAGGACGTAGTCGGAAATGAATACCGGCACCTGTTCGCCGCTGACCGGGTTGGTGGCGTAAGCGCCCAGGAAGACGCCGGTTTTCTCCTTGTTCTCCTGGCGTTCCAGGTCGGACTTGGAGGCAATTGCGGCGCGGTAAGCGGCGACGGCCTCAGCTGGGGTTTCCTTGCCGAAGGTCCAGCGCTCATCCACCCCCTCGTAGGAACCACTGCCGGCTTCGACCAGCTGATCCACCAGCTCGTGCTCAGGAGCGAGCACCATGTAGGAGGCTCCGAAGAGAGTGTCCGGGCGAGTGGTGAAGACCCTAATCTTGGTGGAGACCTTCGGGCCGACCTCAGCTGCGAAGTCGACCTCAGCACCGCGGGAGCGACCGATCCAGTTGCGCTGCATGGACTTGACCTTGTCCGGCCAGTCCAGCAGCTCCAGATCATCGACCAGGCGGTCGGCGTAAGCGGTGATGCGCATCATCCACTGGCCCAGCCGCTTGCGGAACACCGGGAAGTTACCGCGCTCCGAACGACCTTCGGCGGTCACTTCCTCGTTGGACAGCACAGTGCCGAGGCCCGGGCACCAGTTGACCATCGAATTCGACTGGTAAACCAGGCGGAACTCATCCACAGCTTCGCGCTGCTCAGTCTCGCTGAGCTCAGCGTAGACGCGACCGTCCTTGGTAGCCATCTCGCCCGACTCCAACAGTGGAATCAGCTCATCGATACGACGGGCCTTCTTTTGATCCTCATCGAACCAGGCGTTGTAAATCTGCAGGAAAATCCACTGCGTCCACTTGTAGTAGTCCTGGTCAGTGGTCGCGAAAACACGACGGCGGTCATGGCCAAGCCCCAGGCGGCCCAGCTGGCGCTCCATGTTGGCGATATTCGCTTCCGTCGTCACGCGCGGGTGCGTACCGGTCTGGATTGCGAACTGCTCCGCCGGCAGACCGAAGGCGTCGTAGCCCAGGGTGTGCAGCACGTTTGCGCCCTGCATACGGTGGAAGCGCGCGAAGACGTCGGTGGCGATGTAACCCAGTGGGTGGCCTACGTGCAGACCGACGCCTGACGGGTACGGGAACATGTCCTGGACGAAAAGCTTGTCCTTCGGCGGAGTCGAGCCGTCGGCAGCTGCCAAATCGCCGACCGGGTTGGGGGCGTAGAAGGTGCCGTTATCTTTCCAATACGCCTGCCACTTTCCCTCTAGCTGAGTCGCCAGCTCGGGGGAGTAGCGGTAGTCGGTGGCTTCTGCCGAGGACGAGGACTTTTCGCTGTTGGTCATGGTCTCACAGTCTAATAGGTGCGTTTGGCACGTGCCCAACCACCTATATAAATTGGAAGCATGATTGTCATCCCTGTAATTACCCTGGTTCTGGCTGTTTGCATAGCCGTTGTCGCTGGTTTGGCATGGTCGGCGAAGCTGCCGGGTAATAACTGGATTGGAATTCGTGCGCCCGAGGCTCGAAAGTCCCAGGAAAACTGGGATATTACGCACCGCGTTGCCGGGCCGCCGTGGGCTGTGTCCGCCGTCGCTTTCCTCGGCGCCGCCATGCTCGCCTTCCTCGCCATCCGCCCGGAGGCCTCTGGTTGGATGTGGCTGTGGTACGCCGTCGCTCTGCTCGCCGGTATCGCCATGCTCGGCGTTGGTGCGGCTATCGGCTCGCACACCATCGCGCTTTACGACGCCAAGGTCTCCGCCGAGTCCGGCTCCGGTTGTGGGTGCGGTGACGGTGACAGCGGCTGTGGCTCTGCCACCACTAATGCCGCTGACACTGCAGCTGATGATGCCTGCTGCTCCGACAACCCAGCAGCAGACTGCGGTGTCTCCGGTGGCTGCAGCTCCTGTGGCCTGGAAGGACTGTGCACGGACAAGGGCTCATCCGCGGATGCCACTTTCAAGCCTGTGGACAAGGATGCGCTGCGCAAGGCAGCTGAGCAGAAGAAGTAAAAAATTATTGCAGAGAAAAGCTTCTGCAAAATAGTAAGACAACTTCTGGTTGCCCACTAAACTATTTGTCCATGTGGCAACGAATTGTGAGTTGGCGTCCAGATCCCCTCATCGTCGGTATCGTTGCTGCAGCGATACTGGCGATTTTTTTTCCTGCAAGCGGCACTACCGCTGAGGTTTTCAGCTGGGCAACGAAGATCGCCATCGGCTTCTTGTTCTTCCTCTATGGTGCGCGTTTGAGCCCGCAGGATGCGTTGGCCGGTGTTAAGCATTGGCGGCTGCACATAACCATTCTGGCTTTCACATTCGTGCTGTTCCCAATCCTCGGCCTGCTGATGAAACCCCTGGATTGGATTCTCTCTCCTGGCCTCTACCTGGGCATTCTGTACATGACGCTGGCCCCGTCAACGGTGCAGTCGAGTGTGAACTTCACCTCCATCGCCAAGGGCAATGTCGCTGGCGCAATCGTCAGTGCCTCGGCTTCTAACCTGCTGGGCATCGTCGTCACACCGGTGCTCGTGATGCTGTTGATGGCCACTGGTGGCGGCGTTCATGTGGATTCGTCGGTGTTTTTGGATATTTCGCTGCAGTTGCTGCTGCCGTTCGCAATCGGCCAGCTCACTCGCCGTTGGACCCTGAAGTTTGCCGCCGCGAAGACGACTAAGAACGTTGACCGACTTTCCATCGGACTGGTTGTCTATGCCGCGTTCTCCGAGGGCATGGTGCAGGGCATTTGGTCGAAGGTGCCGGCCGGCGACATTGTCATCCTCTGTGTGCTCTCGGTAGTGCTGGTGGAATTCGTTTTGCGGCTGTCCGGTTTCATCGCAAAGAAGATGGGTTTCGACCGCAAGGACCGCATTGCCATTCAGTTCTGCGGTTCGAAGAAGTCCCTGGCCACTGGCCTGCCAATGGCCGCCGTTATCTTCGGTGCCGATGCCAGCCTCTACATTTTGCCGCTGATGATTTTCCACCAGATTCAGCTGATGATCTGTGCGGTCTACGCCGCTCGCTGGGGCAAGGAAGCAGAAGCTGAGCCGGAGCGACAACCCGCTTAACGCGGTCTAGGGCATGAACCCGAGGGGCGAATCCGGCTTGGCACATATACTGGGGCGCACAACATAAGGTTCGGTTTTAAACGAGCAAACGAAAGTGTGAGATTCAGTATGGCTAACGAGAATCCGGCTCCATTCTCCCCGGAACAGCGCGCCACAGAAGAGACCGCGATCAACGAGTTCTGGTCGTGGTGGAACTCTTTTGGCGCCGATGCGCTCGACTCTATGTTTAGTGTCCAACTCGGTATCGATGGTGCCCCGAACGCCGCCGATGTGGACATTATTGATGTCCAGAAGGAGGTCGGCGGCCGCATCGCCGCCATTAATGACCGGCTCATCTGGGGGTTTGAGGCTGGCGCTCCGTATTCTCGCCATCTTCTGACTGTGAGCGCTGCAGGTGACCCGGAGCTGCGCCCGGTCGCTCGCCGTTGGCTGGAGGCCGCGCCTGACGACGGCGCGGTGTGGTCTTTCACCGACCTCCGCCAGGCGGATCCGGCGATGAAGCTGTCGCTGGGGGATGTCGCAGCTACGTTGGTTGCACAGGGTGCTCTCGAGGCCGATGCTCCCGCCGAGGTCGATCCGGCAGATGCCCGCGTGGCTGTTAGCAGTGGTCATGGGGCAGTGGACGTTCGCCTATTCCACCCGCTGTTCCCGGCAATTGCTCAGTTGGAGGACGGTGAGCGCTTGGTAGCTCAGCTCGGTTTCACACTGCTGCAGCTGGCTCTGGGGGAGGAGGACTTCGGCCTGTGGCTGCGCGGTTTCGCCTTCGCTGGCGAGGAGCCGGAAGGTGCTATCCCGCTACCGGAGCTGGGCGGTGTCGTCGAGCAGCTCGCGGAAGAGTGCCCGGAGTGGCTCACCATTGATGCCGAAGCCAACGGCCAGCCGCTCGTCGTCGCTACTCGCGCTCCGATTACGCAGCTGGTGAGCCCGACTATGACGCAGCATGTACTGATTCAGCTCATGCTCGCTCACATTGACGACAAGGGCTTGCCGACGGACGAGTCGAAGGAATCCCTCTCCGAGTTCAATACCGCTGCCGCTGAAGCCATCGCTGAGGACAAGGGTATTTTTGTCGCAACTGAGCAGTCCGATGGCATGGCTCTAATGCACTTCTTTATTGACCCGGCATCTGATGCGGAGGCGGGTCTGCGAGCTGTTGCGGAGACGTGGACCGACGGAGAGCACGTCGTCGACACCGCTTACGATCCAGCTTGGCAGCGCGTCGGCCACCTGCGCGTGTAGATTGGTTTTTTGTTATGAACGCTCGTCATCGTCTTACTCCACGACCTTCCCGCGCGATTCGCCTGGGGCTTACCGGTATCATCGCTGTCACCAGCCTTCCGCTGGCAGCCGGGAACGTCGCTGCGGCTCCGCAGCCGAAACTGACTCCACAGGGCACTATTGATGCTCCGGGGCGCACCCAGATCAGCTTTACCCACACCCCGACCGGCGCTCACTACGGTACGGCCAACGAGAATGAAGCTCGTCCGGGGCTGTCGATTGTCAAGCTCTACATTGCCGACTACGTCTTCAAGCACGGCACCGAAGCGGACAAGGCGAAGGCCACACAGATGATTCGCTACTCCGATGACAACATTGCCAGTGAGCTCTACGGCCGTTACCCGGATTCCATCAACGCCACGGCGCGTGAATACGGTCTCAGCAACACCCACGGTGCGGGCCACTGGGGAAATTCCACTACGTCCAGCGCTGACACTGTGAAGTTCCTGGAGGCCAAGAAGCGCGAGAACCCTTCCGACCCGGTGCTGGTTGCTATGCGCACCGCGTCACCTGTGGCAGCGGATGGCTACCGTCAGGATTATGGGACTGCCACGCTGCCTGGTGTTATTGGCACAAAGTGGGGTTGGTCCGATGACCGCCAGAGCGTTCACGCCTCGGCGTCCATTGGTCCTGACTTCAGCGTCGCTGCTAACACCTACGGCACTAAGGAAGCTCACACCAGCGATGTTCAGAATGCGTTCGGTGGCACGGTGGGCACTCCACCACTGCCTGGTCTGCCCGACAGCCCGAGCCTGCCCAACATCCCAGGCGTCCCGAATCTGTCCGAGAGCCCGAATCTCGGCGAACTACTGAACCTGCCGGAATCCCCGCAGCTGCCGCAGATTCCGGGGCTGCCAAACTTCACAGGCCAGGTACCGGCGCGGTTCTAGCCACTGACCGCTAGCCGCTGGCACCGTCTCACACAGCGCTTACGCAGCGCACCTCACACAGCGGCACCTCACGCGACAAGGTTCACGAGGGCCATATACAGCGCCGTGCCTACAAATATCGAGATCACGGTGTTGCGCCGCCACCAGTGCAAAAAGATGGTGACGACCAGCGCCACAGGCACGGCCCAGGCAGCGCCGGGGTCGCCACCCTCACCGCTGAGCCCCAACCGTCCAAAGACGGTGTAAACCACCAGCGCCATCATGACTCCAACCGGCATGGTCGTCCCGAGGAATTCGAACAGGGGAGAGCCCTTCAGGGTCCGCACGAACGCAAACGGCAGTGCGCGCAACGCAACTGTCACTGCGCCCATCGCAAAGAGCGCGGCTAGCACATAGCCGGAATCGGGCATCGCGGTCATGCTCACTCTCTCTCCGTTACACGCTGATTGCTTGACGATGTCATGCGCATCACCCGATCCACTCGTGGTGACCACACGCGCAACAGCAGCATGCCGAAGTACATCAACAACCCGATGACCAGCATCTGGTTCGGGTTAATCAGCCACCCGACCAACGTGCAGACGATAGCGGCCAGGGGCAGTGACCAATCCTTGGAGGTCTCAAAGGCGTCCATGGCCAGCACCGTAAAGAGCGCCACCAGTGCGAACTCGGCACCGCGGATACCCTCGGGCAGTGCTGCGCCGGTTAGCGCCCCGACAACACCGGAGCCCACCCACAGCAACTGGCAGAGAATCTGAATCGTCAGCAGTCGGCGGCCCGACATCTTTTCAGCCGGATTTGCCGCAGAGACGATGGCATACGACTCGTCGGTAAGCGCGTATGTGGAATATGCGCGGCCGAGACGGGACCGGATCCTGTCGCGGGGGAACGTCAGCCCGTAGAAAACGTGGCGGAAGTTGACCATAAACGAGGTCACGGCACAGCCGAGCAGACCCGTATGCGCCATAACCAGACCGACAGCGAGGAATTCCATCGACCCCGCGTAGACCACGAAGGAGAAGATGGGTGCCCACCACCAGCTAAAGCCAGTCTGTGCGATGAGTAGGCCGAATGCGAGCCCCAGCGGAATGAGACCCATGCCCACGGGCAGTGTCTGCCGAATGCCGGCAGCTATGTCGCTGCGGTCGCTAGTTGCAGTGGCGTTTACCTCGGCGCTGTTTCCTTCGGCATTGATGTGCTCACTCATCTAGTTGTCACGTACATCTACGGGGTAGGTACCATACAGCGGCAGCGGCCAGGGCTGACGGCGCATGCAATCACCCCAGATGTCAGCGGCAGCAGGCGCGAGTACATCAGAGGGCAGGGCAGGGGCGACGTACCAATCACCGCGATCGAGCTCTTCTTCCAACTGCCCCGGATCCCAGCCCGCGTAACCGGCGAAGATACGCGCGCCATCGATGCGGTCGCGTACGTCCTCCGGCTCCGCACCGAGGTTGACCAGCGCAAACCTGTGGGCGATGCGTTCCATCAGCGGTGCACCGGTAATACTGTCGGTCTCCTCTGGGAGGGTAGCGCCATTTCGCACCACACCAATGCAGATTGGCTGCGTCTGGTTGACCGGACCCCCGACGTAGAGCACCGGCGGCTTAGCCATCAGTGACGCCCAGGGCTCGAGCACATTGTGCACAGGCGTCTGCGAACGCTGCGTGAGATCGACACCAAGGGTGCCGTGCTCATCGTGTTCAATGAGGAAAATCACCGAACGAGCGAATTCCGGCGAGAGCATGCCGGGGGCTGCGAGCAGCAGCATACCGGCGGCCGGATCGTTGCGCTCGAGGCTGGTAAAAAGCCGGTCGCCATAGAGATTTTCCGGATTAATCGATGCCATTAGCTCTCACTTTCGCTTTCAGCCTGCTCACCGGACTGCTCGTACCACCATTTCTTCAGCGCCAAGATAGCATCCTCACGCTCCAGCGGACCGGACTCCAATCGCAGCTCTTTCAGGTAATTCCAGGCCTGTCCGACTTCCTTGCCGGGCTTCAGGTCCAGAATTTCCATGATTTCGTTGCCATCCAGGTCGGGGCGGACGCGTGCGAGGTCCTCCTGCTCAGCGAGCTCCTTGATTCGCGCTTCCAGGCTGTCGCAGGCTCGTGCGAGGCGTGCTGCTTTACGACGGTTTCTCGTCGTACAGTCGGCCCGCACGATTTTGTTGAGTCGTTCCAACAAATCTCCGGCGTCGTTGACATAACGTCGCACCGCCGAGTCCGTCCACTTGCCTTCGCCGTAGCCGTGGAAGCGCATGTGCAAGTAGACCAGCTGGGAGATTTCATGGCTGATCTTCTTCGGAAACTTCAACTTGCGCAGACGGCGTCGCACCAGCTTCGCACCGACGACCTCATGCTGGTAGAAGGTGACATTGCCCTGCTCGTTGTAGGCGCGGGTAGCGGGCTTACCACAGTCGTGCAGCAGTGCCGCCCAGCGCAGCACGAGGTCCGGTTCACCGGGTTCTTCCTGGTCAATAGCTTGCCGCATGACCTGCAGAGAGTGTTGGTAGACATCCTTGTGCTGGCGGTGTTCATCCTGCGTCATGCGCATGTCGGAGATCTCCGGCAGCACGCGGTCGGCCAACCCCGATTCCACCATCAGGTTGATACCTCGGCTTGGGTCCGCACCCAGGATGAGCTTGTTCAGCTCGGTGGAGATGCGCTCAACCGTGATGCGGTCAATTTCGCTGGACATTTCTTTCAGCGCTTTGAGCACACGCGGTGCCACGTCAAACCCCAGCTGGGAGGCGAAGCGGCAGGCGCGCAGCATGCGCAGGGGATCATCGCCAAAGCTGATCTCCGGCGCCCCCGGGGTGTCCAACACACCCGCGACAAGATTCTCGAAACCTCCGAGCGGGTCGAGGAAGGTGCGAGTGCCGTCGCCATGCAGTTCAACGGCGATGGCGTTACAGCGGAAGTCACGGCGGATTAGATCACCCTCCAGCGTGTCGCCGAAAGTGACCTCCGGATTGCGACTGACCTGGTCGTACGTATCCGCACGGAACGTGGTAATCTCCACCTGACGGCCATGCCGTTCCGCGGACAGCGTGCCAAATTCAATGCCGGTATCCCAGACAATGTCCGCCCAGTCATCGAGAATCGCGCGCGTCACCTCCGGGCGTGCGTCGGTGGTGAAATCGAGATCCACGCCCAGTCGCCCTAAGAGAGCATCGCGCACAGAACCGCCCACAAGGTACAGACGGTGGCCAGCTGCACTAAACGCAGCTGCCAGCGAATCGAGAATCTCCGACTCCTTAGCAATCGCCTGATCCGCCACTGCCAGCATTGCCGTCCTACGCACCTGTGGGTCCGCATCAGCAGCCGCCGGAGTAGCGCCGTGAGGTGTAGTCCCCCCGGGCTGGTCACCATTTGTCGTTGAAGGAGTCGATTGTGTCACGACCGACACAATACCCGCTTATACCTATAAACCCGGTAGTCTAAGTGGAATGAACAACGTGGTACGCAATGACAACTCGGCGGCGAAGAGCCGTCGACGTCGTCGGCGACCGCGCAGAAGGGGTGGCGCTTCCGCGTCCACCAACACCAATAGCGCTACTACCAGCGGAAATTCCGCAAAACGTAGTGGCTCCGGCGCCAATGGCCCCCAAAAGGCCAAGCCAAACTCCGGTGGCGCCAAGAAATCTTCCAAATCACCGAAGTCGGCACGACCCTCGAAGCAGTCGAACAACCGCGGTGGCCGTAAGAACGGTCAGGATAGGAACAATCGCCGTCGTCACGCACAGACGAAGCGTACGAACAATCGCCGTGCGCACTCGTCGCGCGCGCAAAATGCAGCGCCGATGCAGACCTCGATTGAGACTTCGGCGGGCGGACTGGTCGTCTCGGGGCTTGCTGAGGCGGTCGGCGATGGCGGCAAAGTCAACCTGTCACGGATTTATGTCGCGCTGATTGGTCGGCACGATCGTCGCGGGCGCCTGCTGTGGTCGATGCCCAAGGGCCATGTCGAGCCCGGCGAAGCGTTCGATTCCACCGCCGAACGTGAGGTGTGGGAAGAAACGGGCATTCGCGGCGAGGTCATCGAGGAGCTCGGTGTGATTGACTACTGGTTTGTCTCCGATGGCACGCGGATTCACAAGACCGTGCACCATCACCTTCTGCGCTACGTCGATGGCGATTTGAACGACGAAGACCCCGAGGTCACTCAGGTCATGTGGGTCCCGGTAGACACCCTGGTGGAGCGGTTGGCCTACGCTGACGAACGCAAACTGGCCCGGCGCGCGCACAATCTGCTGCCCGATCTCGCCCGCGCGGAAAAGCGAGCAGGCCGGCAGACGCCGAGGTGATTGCGCATGTTCAGGTTGCAGTTGCCAAGGAATGTTGTTCGTAAAGTCACGGCCGCCACCGCAGCGCTCATACTGTGCTTGCCGACGGCCGTTGCGCCCCCAGCTTTTGCGCAAGATGAGCAGTTGTGGGGCAGTGGTACCAATCGAGTCGGTGAACAGGGACCCCTTCGGCTTTCGATAACCAGCTTCGCTCCGCATGTCGCGGCTCTACATTCGACACTGACCATCAAGGTGCAGGTGCACAACACCTCCAACGCGGATATCAGCAATGTTGCGCTGCGCCCACAGCGGGCCGGCGCACTAGCTTCCTCTGCAGATGCGCGGACGATTCTCGCTGAGCCTGAATCGGTGTTTGATGTGGCTGGGACCTTCAGTGCCCCCATCGAGCTGAAAGCGGGCGAGACGCGTGAGGTTACGCTAAGTGTTCCTATCTCCGCACCGGCCCCAGAAGGACTCGACATCACGGAAGCCGGCACGTTTCCGCTGCTCATCAACGCTAACGGGCAACCGGAAGATGACATCGACCGCCTGCTGGCGGAAACACGCGCACTGCTACCGGTGACGGATTCGCAAGCCGCAGAGGATGAGCCGGAACCGCCTGCCGGTGATGAGACCGACAACGATGAGACCGACAATTCCGATGCGGCCACCCGCCGTGAACCAGTGCCGTTTTCGCTGATTTGGCCCATCAGCCAGCCAGTGCCAGTGGTCGGCGGTGAGACCGGTGACGCACCCTCGTCGCCGAATCTCATCCTCACCGACAATTCTTTGGCCGAGTCTCTCGAACGCGGTGGCCGCCTCGACGGTTTGCTCACCTCGTTGGAAAAAGGCTTTGCCGGCCCCGATGGGGAGAGATTGCGGGAATCGACATGCATCGCCATCGACCCGGAGACCCTCGATGCAATCTCCCGGATGACCCGTGACTACTGGATTGGCACCAGCCGCCCAAGTCCTGTGGAGTCCTCTCCACGACTGCGGGATTCCTGGGGAAACGCGGATGACACCAATCTCACGCATATGCCCGCCAGCGACAATGCCGCCGACTGGCTTAATCGGCTGCACGATCTCACACAGGACACATGCACACTGTCACTGCCGTGGGGCGGCACCGATGCCAGCGCCGTAGCTCGCGTGGCGGATCAAGAGCTTTCCATGGAGGCACTCGCCGCTGGTCGGCAGACCATCGCCAAGCATTTGGACGTTCAGACACTGCCGGGTATCTATTTGCCCGCCGAGGGATACGTAACGTCGGAAAGCGCCCCGCTGTACTCGGCGGCGACAGCTCTGAACGGAACCACCCCGGAGCGCGCATTCGAAGACCGCGTAGATACCGGCGAGACGATGCCTCCCTCGCCCACTCCACGCGAAGCCGCGCAGGACACCACCGTATTAGTCGCGGACAACACCGCTATCACCGCCGGTCAGACACTACGGCCTGGCCACAGTGGCGTGCTTGCCGACGGTAGCCGCGCCTTCGCCCTCTCTGGGGCACTGACAGCCTCTCTGGCTGTAACAGGACGGTCTCCCCAGACTGTGGCGTATTCGAATCTGCTCGGACGCTACGATTTCCGAATCGACTCCGAGGCTGCACGGATGCAGACAGCGATTGGCACTCTGTTCCAATCACTGACTGATTCGGATGCCCCTCGCGCGGCTGTGGTGGCAGCACCACCGTCCGGTTGGGATCCACGCGCTAGCGACGCTGAAGATTTCATGGCCGCGGTTCGGAAAGCCGTGGACGCTAACCTGGCTGAGCTGACTCCGCTGATGGACTCCATCACCGCCGCAGCTCGTGACCTGGATGCGGGCTCGGTTACCCCAGTTGACGAGTTCGCCGATCCCGCGCCGGTGGGTGAAGCGCTCGTGGAGAAGGCTCGGATAGCCTCCCGCGAAATCACGGACCTGACCACAATCATGTCCAACGATCCCAACGTCGCGCTGACGCGGTATGAATTCACCCGCCCCCTGCGGCACGACTTACTGCGCTCGTTTACCACTCTCGGCCGGCGAAATCAGCTGCAGTCAACTGACGTGCAGCGGCGGAGCGAAGAACTCAGCGACCAGGCACTGGTTATGACTCGACGTCTGCGCAATTCAGTGACATTGGTAGCTCCCGGCGGTGTCTACACCCGCGCAACGCAGCTGTCGCCGATTGCGGTGCTGGCTCGCAATGGTCTGCCACTGCCGGTTCCCGCGTTCGTGCGCGTCGGCTCTGGAGATTCGGTGATGGAGGAGAAGTATGAGGCCGCCATCCCTGCCAAGGGATCGGTGACTGTTCAGTTCACTCCGAAGTCGGGTGATGATGCAGAATCCACTCCGGCAACCAATGCTCCAGAGGGAGACCGGCCACGGGATAGTGGAGACAATTCCCACAACCTGTTGTTGTGGCTCGAATCACCTGGCGGCACGCCTATTTCTCAATCAGTGAGTATTTCCGTGCAATCCGGCGCTTCCGTCGGGGTTTTGGCTATCGTGACCCTCGTCATCGTCACTGTTGGTGGGTTTTTTGCCGCAAAACGGTCACAGTACTTTCGGAAATAGACCCCCTTTTAAGCAACAATAGGACATGTGACTGACTCAGACGCGCATAAATCTGGACTTCGAGGCCGCATTCGTCGGCCCGCGCCACCGGCTCCGGTTCCGGCGGCGCGGCCAACGGCTGAATCTCAGCCGGCCGAAGCGGCCCCGGACCTAACTCGCGTATCCGGCCATAAGGCAAATGCCGATACCGCCGCTGACGCGATGACGGAATCGGCATCACCATCGCCGGCAAAGGCGGCAACTGCGACAGCAACAGCTTCCGGCGATTCCTCCGCGGGCTCGACGACGGACGCAAATCAGGGACAGTCGAACTCCGACATTGTCGCCTCCACGGGCTCGATGGCAATCGCTACCCTGATTTCACGCATTACGGGTTTTTTGCGAAACCTGCTCATCGGCGCGACGCTGGGTCCGGCTGTGGCTTCAGCCTTCAACGTCGCCAACACACTGCCGAACCTGATTACGGAAATCGTCCTCGGCGCGGTGCTGACTTCTCTGGTGGTGCCGGTGTTGGTGCGCGCGGAGAAGGAGGATCCAGATCACGGTGCCGCCTTCATTAGACGTCTCTTGACTGTCTCTATGACGCTGTTGGCAGTGGTGACGGTACTAGCAGTGATAGGTGCGCCACTATTGACCAGATTGAGCCTTAACGAGGCCGGTAAGGTCAACGTTCCGCTGGCGACGTCATTTGCGTTCCTATTATTGCCGCAAATCATCTTCTACGGCATATTTGCGCTGCTCATGGCGGTGCTAAACACCAAGGGAATCTTTAAACCCGGTGCGTGGGCACCTGTCGCCAACAACGTCGTGGCCATTGCCACGCTCTTGCTATATCTGTTCCTGCCCGGCCAATTGAGTCCGGATTCGGACGGTTCACTCTCCGATCCGCACATCCTGCTTTTGGGTCTTGGTACCACTCTGGGTGTCGTCATTCAGGCAGCCATCATGATTCCCTACCTCAAGCGCGCGGGCATTGATTTGCGTCCGCTGTGGGGTATCGACGACCGCATCAAACAGTTCACCGGCATGGGTGTCGCGATTATCACCTACGTGGCAATTTCCCAGGCTGGTTACTTCATCACCACCAATATTGCCTCGACTGCCTCCAAGGCAGCGCCGACGATTTACCAGCAGGCTTGGCTGCTGTTGCAGGTGCCCTACGGCATCATCGGCGTTACCTTGCTGACCGCCATCATGCCGCGACTGTCCCGCAATGCAGCCGACGGCAATGATGGGGCAGTGGTCCGCGATCTATCCATCGGTACGCGTCTGACCATGATTGCGCTGGTGCCGATCGTCGCCTTCTTCACCGCCTTTGGCCGCCCCATCGCTGTCGGTCTTTTCGCGTATCTGGAGTTCCCCCGCGAAACCGCGGAGATTCTTGGCTGGACGCTGTCCTTCTCGGCGTTCTCGCTTATTCCATATGCCATCGTGCTTTTGCACTTGCGTGTTTTCTACGCCCGTGAAGAGGCCTGGACCCCGACTTTCATCATCCTCGGCATTACCACTGTCAAGGTGATTCTGTCGTTCTTCGCTCCTCGTCTGGCTTCTGACGATGAGACCGTCGTCGTGTTGCTCGGTGCCGCCAACGGTTTCGGTTTCGTAGCCGGCGCAGTAATTGGCTTCTTGCTCTTGCGCCGCACTCTCGGACACTTGGACAGTAAGGCGACCGTCCACACCGTGCTGTGGGCACTGGGGGCGTCGCTTGTCGGTGTCGCCGTTGCTTGGGGTGCATTCGCATTGACCGACCTTGTGCTGTTCGATTTCTTCGGTTCCTTCGGCGTGCTGCTGCAGACCATCGTCACCGGCGTGGTCTTCCTCATCGGTACCGGCCTGGTGCTCGCTCAGGCTCCATTGGAAGAGGTCCGCGTTCTGGGCGGCTTCCTCGGCCGCATCCCGGGTCTACGCCGCTTTGCTCCGCAGCCTCATGCAGCCGACAATGCCGTCGCCGACCGTGAGGATATGGAGCGCGAACGTGGCTTCGCCGCTGATGCTTTCTCGATTGCCCCGTCGAACCTGATTGGCGAGGCCACGGGTCTGGCAAACGAGGGCTTCACCGCTTCGCCGCTGCTGCCGCCGATGCCGACGCAGGGTTCTCGCCCAACGCGCTATGTACCCGGCGAAATGGTCTCAGGTGGTCGTTTCCGTCTGCGTTCTGAAGTCGCGACCTACCCAGGTCTGCGCCTGTGGCGCGCCATGGATATGGGAGATCCCGATAACGCAGATGTCGCACTTGTCTTCGTCGACACGATTGCACTGCCGTACTACGACACTTCGCCATCGGCTGCCGCCCAGAAGATTGCCACGACCACCAATGAGCTGCGTGACCTGGCCGGCACCGGGATGTCCCGCATTCATAGCGTGGCGAAGACGCGCACCGAGGTGCTCATCGTCGCCGACTGGACCAGCAGTATCGGTATTGAGCGGTTCGATCAGGCCGCCCATCCGGATGCCCTGGCACTCGCAGTTGCATCACTTGCCGAGACGATCGCCGACGCCCACGAATCTGGACGCTGCCTTGGCCTGACAAACAAGCCTGGACAATTGCGCATCAGCAGCGACGGCCACATCTACGACGCTTTCCCCGTCGTTTTGCCCAATAGCTCGCAACGTTCGGACTACAGCGCGTTGCTTTCAGTCATCGACGAGCTGTTCTACAGCGTGACGAACATCCCCTCCGATATTTCTGCTGCCATCGACCGCGCGAAGCAAACACGTCCGGAGAACTTCAATGGGCAGGAGTCGCCAGCTCGCACGCTCGCCGAGGACTTTCGCGCCGCAGCGCTGGGCCCCGATTCTTCGGAGTTTCTCGCAATCGACCCCGACACCGGTGCGCGCGAATCCGTCGATGTCGGCGGTGCAGCCCAATCAAACGCTCATCACACCAAGAATCGCACCCGCGCATTCAGCACCGGCGCAGTCGTTGTCGGCGTAGTCATTGTCGGTGCACTTGTCGCCGCGGGCATCTTTGGTCTGGTTAACCGTTCCTCGGACGCACCGATTAACTCCGAGTCCGTACGACGCGGCCCGGCTCCGGTCACGACGCTCTCGCTTGCCGACGCTAGCGAGTGGCAAGCCGACACCGACAACCCGGCAGCAGGTCCAGACAATCCGGACATGGCTGAGCGGACCATCGATAATGACGAGGAAAGCTTCTGGGTAACTTCTACTTACCTCAGCCAGTTCGGCAATCGTCCAGAGGACTTTAAACCTGGTGTTGGTATTCGGGTCACTCTGGATGAACCGGCAACCATTCGAGAGCTTAAGGTCTCTGCGACCCCGGGCGCACACATTGAAGTTCGCGGCCTACGCGATGCTGACTCGACGAACTTGGATGACACAACAGTTCTCGGTAGCGCAACCGCCACCTCAGGTACGACGACCATCGAAATCGATAGCCGGGACACTGAGTGGAAGAACCTTGTTGTCTGGATCTCCGGCTTGCCGACGGCTGCGGAGGCGGTAGCCGACAGCAACTCAGACACTGATGCTGATACGAATGCTGATGCTGAGTCGCAGAATTCCGATTCGGACAACCCACTTGTCGGCGACCGCAATCTGGCTGAGCAATCCCCGGATTCGTTGCTGCCAGTTGCAATTGGCGATATCCAGGTGCGTGGTACGGAATAACGCTCTGATCTTGCCTTAGGCGGCAACAGTTTAAGTCGTCCCAAGTTATCCACAGCTACTGGGACATTTTGAAATTCATCCACAGCCCGCGGTCTCCACGGCAGTTTTGCCAAGCGGAGAGCGCGGGTTTCGTGTTTGCATAGGAGCCATGAACTTTGGGGGAAGAAATCGAATTGGGGACAGTCACCGTAAGGCCCATGCGGGTCGGCGACTGGGGGACTATGGCGTCGTCGGTATGCGAAAGCATGCATCTGCGGACGAGGTTGATCGTGAGTTATTAAAGGCGCACCTGGCGGGGGATCGTCGCGCGTTCGCGGTGTTGGCACAGCGTTATTACCCGCAGTTGGTAGCTATAGCGCGGCGATATCGTCGGGATGATTTCGATCCCTTGGATGGGGTACAGGAGGGGTTGGCGCGGGCAATTGCGGGGGCGGCGAGTTTTCGCGGGCGTTCTACGGTGGCGACGTGGCTGACGTGCATCGTGAAGAATGCGTGTATTGACCACATCCGCGGTCGTTTCGGGGAGATCTCTCTGTGCGATAAGGACGAAGATTTTGAGACGCTTCTGAGTTCACAGCCAATTCCCTGCCCGGATGTTCCGCTACGAGTGACTATGGTCGCCGCATTGGAGCAGTTACCAACGGATCAGCGGGATGCTCTGTTGTACTTGGACATCTTTGGGTATTCGCTGCAGGAGACCTCTCGCAGTATTGGGCAGCCGAGCGGAACGTTGAAGTCTCGACGAGCGCGGGCGCGTCGTGCGCTTCGGCGACAGTTGGAAGAAGTGCAGGTGGCCTAACAACTGCGGAGCAAGGGAGAAGCAGGGGAGGGGAATAGAGATGGCTAACCTCACGTTGGTTGAGGTAGCTGGTTCCGGTAGTTTCTTTCCCGGAGCTGAAAAATTTGCTTGCTACTGAGCATCACTGTGCGCCATGTGATGTGAGAGATAAAAATTATAGGAGTCTTCATGAGCGATATCGTTCACGACCTAATCATTGTCGGTTCCGGTCCCGCCGGTTATACGGCTGCCACTTACGCAGCTCGCGCCGACCTGAAGCCTGTGGTGTTCGAGGGCATCGAGTTTGGCGGTCTGCTTATGACGACTACCGACGTGGAGAACTACCCAGGTTTCGCCGAGGGCATCATGGGGCCAGAGCTAATGGATCAGATGCGCGCACAGGCTGAGCGCTTCGGCGCTGACCTGCGCATGGAGATTGTCGATCGCATGGATCTCACCGGCGACATCAAGTCTGTTTGGGTTGGCGAAGAAGAGCACAAGGCTCACGCTGTCATCTTGGCAACCGGTGCCGCTCCGCGTTATGTCGGCGCTCCGGGCGAGCAGGCACTGCTGGGCCACGGTGTCAGCGCCTGTGCCACTTGTGATGGTTTCTTCTTCCGCGACCACGATATCGCCGTCATCGGCGGCGGTGACTCCGCGATGGAAGAGGCAACCTTCCTTACCAAGTTCGCCCGCTCGGTGACGATTGTCCATCGCCGCGACGAGTTCCGCGCGTCAAAGATTATGGTTGAGCGCGCCCAGAACAATGACAAGATTCGCTTTGCGACGAACAAGGTTGTGTCCCAGGTTCTTGGTGAGGACAAGGGTTCAGTTACCGGTCTCGAGCTGGAAGACACCGTCACTGGCGAGAAATCCGTCCTCGATGTGACTGCCATGTTCGTAGCAATTGGCCACGAGCCACGTTCGCAGATGGTTCGCAATCAGCTGGACTGCGACGAGAATGGCTACATTCAGGTAGCCGCTCCGAGCACCCAGACCTCCCTCAAGGGCGTCTTTGCAGCGGGCGATGTTGTTGACTCGCATTACCAGCAGGCAATTACCGCCGCCGGCTCTGGCTGCAAGGCCGCGCTGGATGCTGAGCACTACTTGGAAACTGTTGCTCGGTAGCTGACAGCAGGGCAGTCTCGCTAGCTGGATAAACAGCTAATAGTTGGGGCAGTGCAATTGTTGGACAAGGCCAACGATTGCAGAAATCCAACTATTGGGAGTATCCGATAGTCTGTCAGCCCAATTGTTGCTAGACGTTGCTCAATGAGGGCGCAGCAGGACGTGTTATAGCCCGATCCGCCCCGCACCCCTCGAGCGCTCGCAGCGTTCCCAAGAACACCATTAATTAACAATTTAGTGCTTCACTCGCGCCACCGGAAGCCCCAATTTTTGACGCCTTTAGCGCCAAATCCGTACGCGAGACTGAAGAAACTGGGTTGAAAAATTAGAATCAAGAGCACGAATCAAAACCACTAAGAACTCAAACGAGCTCATTCTAAGGAGAAGAATTTCATGGCTCCGGTAACTGTCACCGCCAACACCTTTAAGTCCGATGTCCTCGAATCCGATAAGCCGGTACTTGTAGATTTCTGGGCAGAGTGGTGTGGCCCGTGTAAGAAGATTGCTCCCGTTCTCGACGAGGTTGCGACCGAGCTCGATGGCAAGGCCGTCATCGCCAAGGTCAACGTCGATGAGGAGCGTGCACTGGCTGGCATGTTCCAGATTATGTCCATCCCAAGCCTGCTCCTATTCAAGGACGGCAAGAAGGTCGAAGAGATTCGCGGAGTCCGCCCGAAGGGCGAAATCACGGCGCTCATCGAGAAGCACCTTTAAAAAAACCAGGGGTTGCTCCTTATCCGATACGAGGTCGCGATTGCTCACCCGTCACTTCACTTCTTCCGCCTTCGTTGGACACGCCCCATTAAGATGTGACTGAAGTTATGGTTGTGATTTAGAGTTAGTTCTGGGGTTTTGCCGTCGAGCTTGCCGACGCACCCTCGTAACAATCAATTCGCGCCTGCGACCTGGTAATCTTGCTGGAAATGGCGGTTTACGTCTTCCTTAATACCGTGAAGGAACCAGGTTGCCGCCAACTTAAGAGGTATTGCTGACCATATCCTCTGAGAGTGCGCGGAGTTTCTTAACTGAAGTTTCGTTTAGCTCACTGGCCAGTAATACTGATTAAGTGTTGTGAGGACCCACAACGGCCTGAACATAATTGTGGAGTTCGGAAGGGAGTTTTCGTGCCAGAGTTTCTGAAGGTGGGCGATAGGTCACCTCGTGTTGCCGAGGTACGTTCTACCCTGGCTCGTCTTGGGCTTCTGCCCAACTGGGAGGGCTCAGCTGCAGAAGAGAACTCGCCTCAGTGGTCTGGTGACGACGACCTCTTTGATGAGGATATGCGCAACGCTCTCCTGGCGTTCCAACAGTCCCGCGGTGTCTATGCCGACGGCATCATCCGCGACAGCACCCTGCGCCTACTGCGAGAAGCTTCGTACACTCTGGGCACTCGCGTACTGTCCTACGATCCGCTATCACAAATGACCGGTGAGGACGTGGGCGTCCTCCAAGCTACCTTGCAGGAGCTCGGTTTCCACGATGCCCGAGTAGACGGCCACTTCGGCCCGAAGACCGATGCCTCTGTGCGTGAATACCAGCTCAATTACGGGCTGGAGCCCGACGGTATCTGTGGCCCCGTTACTCTCCGAGCGCTCAGCTACTTAGGTAGGAGGGTTACTGGTGGCTCGGTAAACGCTTTCCACGAGAAGGAAATCCTGCGCACGATGGGGCCAAAGCTCTCAGGCAAGCGCATTGTCATTGATCCAGGCCTTGGGGCAGGGGAGCCCGGCATCGTGGTCGACGGCCCCTACGGTCAGATTTCTGAAGAGGAAATTCTTTGGGATTTGGCCTCTCGCATCGAAGGTCGCCTTGTCGCGGCGGGTGCAGAGACTATTCTGTCTCGTCCTCGTACCGACAACCCATCTATCGAAGATCGAGCTGAGATGGCCAACGCATTTGGCGCTGACATCTTCATCTCCCTGCAGGCTGACCACTATCACAACAACCGCGCCAGCGGTATTGCGACCTTTTACTTCGGCTCGATGAAGGGCTCCAACTCCATTCTGGGCGAACAGCTCTCTGGCCTTATTCAGCGGGAAATTGTTGCCCGTACGAGCCTGGTGGACTGCCGCTCGCACGCCCGTACTTGGGATCTCCTCCGTCTGACCAGGATGCCCACGGTGGAAGTCGCCGTTGGTTACCTGACCAATGAGGATGACGTGGCAATTCTTTCTTCCCCAGATCAGCGGGACGTAATTGCCGAATCTATCGTTGTCGCTGTAAAGCGTCTGTACCTGGGCGATGAAGAGCAGCAACCAATGACCGGCGCTTACAGCTTTGCTCAGCTGATTGAAGAGGAAAAAGCCTAAACACGGCCGGCCTATGTGACCCGGCGCTAGAGACTGAACAGCTTTGAGCGCATAAAGGGTTCTTTCGCACTTAGATCCAACGCATGGCCGATTTCTTCGTCCCAGTCCAATTCCGCATCCAACTCGATACGGAGTTTCGGATGAATCGGATGTGGAGTCACCACCCGAAACCCGGAGTCAAGAAGGGTTCGCGTACGAATTAAATCACCGGCGTTATGGTTAATCGCCGCCAACGAATCTGAGATACACGGCTTTGGATTTAGCTTTTCTTCGAGTTGCGCCTCGAAATCAGCGATTAGATTCTCCGTACCGTCGTCAGGCGTTGGCGATGACGGCGTGGGTCCCGACATAGAATCCGCTGTGCCACTGCAACCAAACGCCTCTACCGCTGAAATCCCGCGCAGCGCGAGCTTGTGCAGAGCGGTCACAATGAGAACGCGGAGCATGTCATCATCGACCTCTAAAGCGTTGTAATGGAGACTCGTCAGCGCAATCGCATCCGGCGATATTGGCCCGGAAGGCATGGAAAATGTCGTCGGGCAGAAGCGCGGGGGCGCAAAGAGGAGCGTGCCGACGGTCTCCGGCTTCCCATCGATAAGTGATGCCGGCGGCTTTCGCCGTAGCGAATATCCGCACGGCCCCCAGGAAAGGTAGACGGTATTGAGCCATGCTTCCTTCTCCAAGCGCACCTGGGCGGCTAAATCAGAGCTTAGGTCGCTATTTAAGGGACTCTCACTGGCTCCGGTAGGCCGAGTAGGGGGTTGGCTGTCCGGATGCTTTAAATCGCCGTTGAGGGCTTCATTCTCTTCTGGCTTGCGAGGGTCCAAATTAGGTTCGCGCGGCTCAGACGAGAAGTGGGGTAGGGCAGTTGCAGTACGGATATGCTCCATGCCCTGTTCCCAAAACAGGCTTAACATCGTCTCCGGATAGATTCCATCGATGTCGGCCAGCGAAATTTTCTCGATGAATACTTCAGTCACAGTAGCCGGGTTTACTCTTCGTCGAGATGCATCAGTGACATGATGCGATCAAAGTCCTCGAGGTTGCCGAATTCGATGACAATTTTGCCCTTACGCTTGCCCATCTGGGCAGTCACCTTCGTATCAAAAGAATTGGACAGGCGATCAGCCCAATTATGGAGTACCTCCGGCTGCGGAGTGGGCTCGCGGTGCTGCTTCTTTGGTCGCTCGCCTGCATTGAGTAATGTCACTGCTTCTTCGGTCGCACGGACAGATAGTCCTTCAGCAACAATTCGCTCGGCGAGGCGCTGCTGTTCCTCCTTACCTGCCTTGACCCCAAGCAAGGCACGTGCGTGGCCAGCCGACAGAACACCGACCGCTACACGTCGCTGTACCTCCACCGGCAACTGCAAGAGTCGAATCATGTTGGTAATAACGGGCCGTGAGCGACCGATACGATCCGCCAGCTCTGCCTGAGTAACACCAAACTCATCGAGCAGCTGTTGGTACGCAGCGGCCTCTTCGAGTGGATTCAGCTGCACGCGATGGATGTTCTCTAGTAGGGCATCGCGAAGCATGTCCTGGTTTGGAGTATCGCGAACGATGGCGGGAATCGTGTCAATTCCAGCTCGCTGAGAAGCACGCCAGCGACGTTCACCCATGATGATTTCAAACTCGGGTTGCGGCGCGTTCGGATCTTCCTTGCGCGCTGCCTCGAGTGCCGCCGCACGATCATCCTTTGTGATTGGTCGTACGATAATTGGCTGCAATAGACCGAACTCACGAATAGAGTGAGCGAGCTCATCCAGGGGTTCTTCATCGAAGACCTCTCGTGGCTGCTTCGGGTTCGGCGTGATCAGCTTCAAGTCGATCTCGCGATAGGTCGCGCCAAACTCGTTTGCAGCCGAAGCGTCAACATCAGCGACCTTAGCGCTATTGTGGTCCACTACTCCCGACGTCGCTGAGGGCATTGTTTCACGTGAAACATCGCTAGGCTTACCAATGGCCTTATCGTCACTGTGACGGTTCTTCGCCTCATTGGTATGAGGCTCGCTCTGCCCAGATTTTGCAGATTTTCCGGCGTTTCCTCCCTCAGTCAACGAGGTGCCGGATCCCGCCGCGGCTGCCCCCAGTACGTCGGCAACTCCGCTACTTCCAGCCTGCTTCGTCCCCTGGGTACGGCGGGGACCGAAGATAATATCCGCGGCACTCTCACCGACCGACGGGTTAGCCGCCGGAGCAGTTGGAATCAGCGCAGCGATACCGCGACCGAGCCCTCCCTTGCGGTTCTCCTTTTTCTGGTTCGACATCGGTTACTACTCCTAGTGGCTTTAATTTGTCTCAATGGAATTGGACGGGGTAGGGGAGGAAGCTGGCTTTTGCCCAATCGCACTTCCCCCCGGAACTGCTGAATAGTCGCCACGCGTTGCCAATTCCTTTGCAGCATCAAGATAAGCAACTGCGCCCCGAGACCCTGGATCGTAGGAAATTACGGTCTGCGAATATCCCGGCGCCTCCGATACCTTCACGGATCGAGGGATGAGATTACGTAAAACAACCTCGCCGAAGTAATTACGTACCTCATTGGCAACTTCTTCTGACAGCTTGGTGCGGCCATCGAACATAGTGAGCAGCACAGCAGAAATATGCAGCTCCGGATTGAGATGCTGACGAATCATCTGCACGTTATTCATCAGCTGCGTCACACCCTCCAAGGCGTAAAACTCACACTGAATCGGTATCAAAACCTCGTTGGCGGCGGTCATCGAATTCAGCGTCAACAGACCAAGCGAAGGCGGGCAGTCAATAATGAGAAAGTCGAAGCCATTGTCGATCAAGTACTGATCTGGAACTGCATCAAGAAGCCGGCGCTCACGGTTCAGGAGCGAGACCAGCTCAATCTCGGAGCCCGCCAAGTCCAATGTCGCCGGCACACAATAGAGGTTCTCGGATTCAGGGGAACGCTGGATGACATCGTCAATCTGTAGCTCGCCAATGAGAAGCTCATACGTCGAAGGAGTCCCGGAAACATGCTCAATTCCCAGGGCCGTAGAAGCATTTCCCTGCGGATCATTATCGATGACTAGAACCTTGAGACCATGCCGCGCAAGCGCCGAAGCGATGTTGACTGCCGAGGTGGTCTTGCCCACGCCACCCTTCTGGTTGGCGATCGTGATACGACGCGGTCGCTCGGGGCGTGGAAGCGATAAACGGTTCGGGGCTTTAACTTGCGCCGCCCGTTGAGCTGCCGCAGCGATGGGTGTGTCTTGCCAGGACTTCCGGCTCATTAACTATTCCCCTTACAAGCACAGCAATCACCAATCATGGCCACTGGAGTGCGAATTAAAACTTAGTAACTATCTGCAAAAGCGTAATCATCAAGCCCCAACAACCGTTAGACGCCGACGATTGTGGAAATGTTTCACGTGAAACATCCACCTTGGTCGCTAGGACTTCGCCATACCGCGATACTTATCCCACTCTAGCCCGACGGCACTACGCGCCTCAATGCCGAAACCAAAACACGAACGAATCCGCAGTGAAGTAGGGGAGCGGGGCTTACAGCCTACTTCTTCTGAATGATCACGGCGTACGTCGAGGTTCCCAACACGGAACCGCCGACCTCTACGACGCGAGGATTAATTCCCTTCGCCTGAGCAATAAGCTTTGCATCCCGATCGATTTCTTCTTGAGCAGTTCCCCCCTTCAGTGCAACCATCGCGCCCCCGGATTTAACTAAAGGAAGCGACCATCCCGCCAACTTCCCGAGAGGGGCAACAGCGCGGGAGGTGACGACATCCACTTGGCCAATCTCAGTGCGAACCAGTTTCTCCTCAGCACGCCCGCGAACTACCGTTACATTGTCCAGCTCAAGATCTTCCACAACTTCGTTCAAAAAAGTTGTACGGCGCAGCAATGGTTCCACAAGAACCACCTTCAAATCCGGTCGTGCAAGAGCAAGCGGAATGCCGGGCAAGCCCGCCCCCGAACCAATATCCGCAACTACAAGCCCTTTGCCTATCGCTTCTCCAACTACCGCAGAATTGATAATGTGCCGATCCCACAGCTTTGGAGTTTCACGTGGCCCAATCAAACCTCGGACTGTCGCCTCCTCGGCCAACCATGAGTGGTAGCGGTATGCCCGATCGGCATTGTCTCCAAACACGGTATCTATCACCGAACGCAGATCTGCATCGACCATACCTGCGGAGGCTTCTTGCTTATCGACATCTTTCGCGGAGTTACTCAACAGTTCCTCTAACCTTTCCAATGGGGCAGCTGTGCCGTCACTCGTCGAGCTTTTCAACACCCCTAGTGTACGACAGTGCAACAACGATGTTTCACGTGAAACATTGACTGGGGATGGATGCCAAACTCGAGACTCCAGAGAAAACTACAGATCTGTAATAACAGCGCCGTTATTTGCGTGAAAGGGGACTAAGGCAAACAAAAACGGCCCCGCAGCAAATGCGGGGCGTTCTGATTAATTAACTTATGTAGACGAAGCGCAGTGCTACTTCAGCTATTTCTTTTTGCGCTTCCGTTTCTTCCGATTCGCGGGCTTCTGTCCCGGCGCCGGCTTGGAAGCCGGACCCTGCTGTCCCTTCGCCGAATTGCCATCTGGAAGGTGGCTAGAAGCCTTGTTCGCAGTAGAAGCCTCACCAGACTGCGACTGCTGCGAATTCTGCTTTGCCTGGCGCTTGCCGCCCTTCTTCGGGTTGATTGGCTTCTGGCCAACCTTCGGAGCGAGCTTCTCCTGTGCCTCGCGCTTGGCAGCCTTCTTGGCTGCGACAGCTTCCTTCTCTTCCTCATCCAGCTTGCCAAAGATGTAGCGCTGCTGGAAGTAGGTCCACACGTTGTTAGTCACCATGTAGACAAGAAGACCGATGTGCCAGAAAGCACCGGTAACAAGAATCATGATTGGGAAGAACCAAAGCATCATCTTGTTCATCATGTCCATCTGCTGCCCCATAGGGCCTTCTTGGCGCTTCACCAAGCCGGCTTCCTGGCGGGCACGCGTGCGCTCAACAGACATACGAGCGTTGAAGTGCGTTGCCAGTGCCGCGACAACAATCAGCGGGATAGCAACGATCATGATGTCCATGCGGGTGAAGTCTGCAGGCGTACCAGGCACGGTAAAGGCTGCGTATTGATCCTCACCCATTCCAACCGAACTGGACAGTGGAGCATTGAGCACACGAGCCAGGAGGAAGGACCGCACCTCATCTACACCGAAGATGTAGTTAGGCGTATTCCAATTCTGCTCCACCGACATGCCGAGCGCATTGCCCGACGTACCTGTTCGGTTAAACGAACGCAGCACGTGGAAAAGACCGATGAACACAGGCATCTGAACCAGAATCGGCAGACAGCCGCCGAGCGGGTTGACACCCATTTCCTTCTGTAGCTGGCGCATAGCAAGAGCCTGAGCCTGCTGATCATTCTTGTACTTCTCCTTGATCGCCTGCATCTCAGGAGCGAGTTGCTGCATCTTGATGGCAGAACGCTGCTGGTTCAGCATCGGCTTAAACAGGAGGATACGGATGGTGACCACAAGCAAAATAATGGCCAGCACCCACGAGATACCCGAGGAGGGATCGAATAGGAAACCTGAGGCCTTATGCCAGAACCACAGGATGGCCGAAATCGGCCAATACACGAAATTGAGCACGGTCTAAGATCACTCCGTTCTTTAGGGGGCAGCGCACTCGCGCCTTCGTCTACAAAGCCCGGTCAAAGGCTAAGCATTACTAGAGGTTACCTGTGCATTCGCTTTAACCACGAACCCAGGCCGGGGAATGTAGCTGGAACTGGATCCCAGCCGCCCGGATGCCAGGGTGCGCAACGGAAGATACGCAGGAGAGTCAGCCACAGGCCACGAATAGCTCCGAAGCGGCGCACGGCCTCAAGACCATATGCGGAGCACGTCGGTTCAAAACGACATGTGCTCGTTGGCTTCAGATTAGAGATACGGCGGCGGTAGAAGAGAATCGCCCTCTCAGCCACACGTGCACCGGGGGCCTGGGCGAGGGGGCCGTCGTCAAGCGAATTAGCGCCGACGTTCGTATGTAGCGAGTGCCGATTGCACATCGTGGGACAGCTCCTGGCTGGTGGCTGTGGCAGAAGCGGGCAGCGCGCGAACGACAATGTCCATAGTGGACGGGAGATCCTGCGCGGCCGCGGCCATAACATGGCGGAGCTTGCGGGATACAGCGTGACGAGTCACGGCGTTGCCCACAGCTTTAGACACGACAAGACCGACACGCGGACCACCAAACCTGGCAATCTGCGTATCGGTCTTATCTTCACCGCCAGAAGCGGCGGTGTCACGAATATGCAAGACCAAAGTCTTGCGTCCGATTCGGCGTCCACGTCGTACGGTGACCGTGAAGTCACGCGAAGAACGCAGCTTATTGCTCTGAGGGAGCACCGAAATCGGCGTCCTCTTACTTAAGCGGACAGGCGGGCACGGCCCTTGCTGCGGCGTGCTGCCACAACGGCGCGACCGGAACGGGTACGCATACGGGTACGGAAGCCGTGCACGCGTGCACGACGGCGGTTATTCGGCTGGAACGTCCGCTTCGACACGGTTGACACTCCTTGAAACTCAAACGACCACGAGTCCACGCTGAACACACCGCAGTAAATCTCTCGCTTTGAGTGCGAAGCAGCGATGCGTCTGACGCATTCCCGTGATGCACGGAAAAATTACTTACCGACAGAATGAAAGCTACAAGCGTTCTGTCGGGTCCAAGCACGAGCTCGGACTCATATCTCAATGGATATGAAACACCCAGATAGGTTACGTCGAATCGAGGGAGAAATTCAAATCAACACGCCGGATTTACCTGGAGAATCATTTTCCAAGTTTTCCAACGGTACCGATGTTGACCTGTGGAAATACTGACCTATGCACCGCAATCCACAGGGTGTTCATCCAATCAGCTGTGGATAACTTCCACACCATGAATCACAGCGAGCAGGGGAAATAACGCGTTTACCTAGGTAAACGCAGACTAGGGGGCTATTTTTCATTGTGAGCAGACTGTGGATAAACTGTTAGTCAATTAGCGACGATGTTTATCCACAGGTGTGGACAAACATGTGGAAGTCCTGCTCGGGGCGTATAGCACCTTGTGTAGAAACACCCCACAGGGCGAATTACAAGAAATAGCCCCCAAATGGGCAGCTATGGCACTCTCGCCATGCCAAAAACACTCCACAAAAACAGGTCGCCTCGATAAATTTGATGAACGTAAACATGTAAAAGGACATTCACACAGTGAGCGAACAACCAGAATTGCCAGGTGGACTCTGGGAGCAGGTCGTTTCTATCCTGACTTCACCAGAAGGTGCGCCGGAGTTGGGTATTGCACCACTACGCCCGCCACACAAGGCACTGCTGCGGTCAGTGACGCACACTGGTGACTTTCCAGGTTTTTTCCTGCTCAGCACTCAATCGCCAGTGGTACAGGCGCTGGTAAAAGAAGAGCTCAAGGGCATTATCGAAGCCGTCTTAGCTTCGCTGACCGGCGAGGAGTTGGAAACGGTCATCACCGTTGCTGATCCTGCTGACGACGCTGAAGATAGCCAGGCGGCGGAGGCCACTCAACCATCTGCACAGCACTCGGGACAGACCCCATCTGCAGCTTCGCGTCCGCAGCAGGCTCAGCGTCAACAGCCAAACCAGCAGCAGCACCAGCAGCAGTCTGGCCGTAACTACCCGTTCCCCAGTGCAGATACGAACGACTTCAATCTCCACGAGCAGCACCAGGGATCGACACAGATGCCACAAGTGCCGCAGACGCATCAGCCAAATGTCCATAATCAGCAAAGTGCCCAGTCACAGCACCGATCGATGGACGCCGTGGATTCAATGGCGCAGGGGCTTTCGCACTCATCTGCCGAGAATCCGATGACTATTGCTGATCAGCGCCAGGTCACAAGTCCTTTCCGCTCCGAGAGCCACGGCACTCCAACCGAGATGAGCATGCCTTTCGAGGAGCCCACCCTCAACCCGAACTACACCTTCGAGACCTTCGTTATTGGTCCGCAGAATAAGTTCGCCGCTGCAGCCGCCGTCGCTGTTGCGGAGTCTCCGGGGCGCACCTACAACCCGCTGTTTATCTCCGGCGGTTCGGGTCTTGGCAAGACGCACCTGCTCCACGGCATTGGTCACTACGCCAAGCATTTGTACCCTAACCTGCGGGTTCGTTACGTTTCCTCGGAAGAGTTCACCAACGACTTCATTAATTCCGTGCGTGACGACGCCCAGGAATCCTTCAAGCGTCGCTACCGCGATTTGGACATGCTCATCATCGATGACATCCAGTTCTTGGAGGGCAAGGAAGGTACACAGGAAGAGTTCTTCCATACGTTCAATGCCCTGCACCAGTCCAATCACCAGATTGTGCTGTCGTCGGACCGCCCACCGCGGGAGCTTAAGACTCTGGAGGATCGCCTTCGTACCCGCTTCCAGTGGGGGCTCAATCCGGATCTGCAATACCCGGACTTGGAGACGCGAATCGCAATTCTGTCGAAGAAGGCACAGCTGTCTGATCTGGTCGTTCCGCATGATGTACTCCAGTACATCGCGGAGAACACCTCGTCTTCTATTCGTGAGCTCGAGGGGCGTCTACTGCAGATTAGCGCTCACGCGTCCATGATTCATGAGCCTGTGACCTTGAAGTTTGCACAGGAGATCCTCGGTGCCGACGAAATCGAGGTGCAGATTACTCCGGAGATCATCATCTCCACCACGGCTGAATACTTCGACCTAACGGTTGCAGATTTGGTGGGCCCGGGTAAGACTCGCCCGGTCGCTCATGCACGCCAGATTGCGATGTACCTGACGAGGTCCTTCACTGAGCTTTCGTTGCCGTCGATTGGCCGAGAGTTCGGAAATCGTGACCATTCGACGGTTTTGCACGCTGAACGCAAGATTGTTAAGGAAATTCAGGAGAAGAAGCCCTCAAAGGACCAGGTCAACGACCTGACCACACGCATTCGAGATCGAGCTCGTGGAACGGCTTAAAAACCTTGGGTTCGGCGTGCGGAATTCTTGTTATTAACTGCGGTTTTTCCGTGCACAGAGCTGTGGACAACTCGTAAATTTTGTGGATGAAAGATGAAGCCCGAACACTATCCACAGACACCCCAAGTTATCCACAGTTAGACGCACTGGTTATCCACAGCGCGAAACCAGCGAAGACCAGCGGGAATCATGTAATTTCACAATGTGCACACCCCCTATTACTACTCCCGACTTTAAAAATCTCTAGAAACTTCTAGATAAAAGGGGGCCTGCGCACAACCCCGAGCAAACAACCTCTGGCGCACAACTTTAAAAATGCCAAGAACGAGTAAGAACTACGATTAAGCACTAGACGGACTACAAGAATCCCAGTGAGGTCTTTGGCAGTCTGCAGTAGAGTTGTACGATGGAATCTTTGTAACTCCAGTCATGTGTGCTGACATAGCGCGCTGACAACACAAAAGACGGCTAATAAACGGCTAAAAACAGACATCCAATACCGGTGGAGGAACGATGGAGCAGACCGAAGTCCGTATTCGCGCGGCTAAGGACGATCTCGCGGGTGCGGTGAGCTGGGTTGCTCGTAACCTGCCTGCACGCCCGACTCAGCCGATTCTGCGAGGCATGGTTTTTCTCGCGGATGACAATGGTTTGCAGCTCGCTGGCTATGACTACGAGGTCTCCACTCAGATCCGTATTAGCGCAGAGGTCGATGAGCCCGGTCGCTTCGCCGTCAATGGCAAGTTGGTTTCTGACATTGTTTCTAAGCTGCCGAATAAGCAGGTAGAGATGCACTTTGATGGCACGAAGGTCATCGTTCGTTGTGGTTCTTCCCGCTTCGAGCTGCCAAGTCTGACCTTGGAGGATTACCCGCAGCTACCGGAAGCTCCGGCTGCTACCGGCACCGTCGATGCAGCTCTGCTGGCCGAGGCTATTGGTCAGGTCGCTGTCGCTGCCGGCAAGGATGAGTCGCTGCCGATGCTGACTGGCATCCGGATGGAAACCGAAGGTAACGAGGTCACTCTCGCTGCCACCGACCGTTTCCGCCTGGCGGTTCGCAGTTTCGAGTGGGAGCAGATCCCGGAGGGTGAGACCAAGCTGCTCATCCCGGCCAAGACCTTCGCGGAGACCGCCCGCACTCTCGATACCACTTCGAGCGAGCCAGTGACCTTGGCATTCGGCGACGGATCCGATGATCGTGAGGTCGGCTCCGAAGGCTTGCTGGCTATCCTCGCAGATCCTCGTCGCACTACCACGCGACTGCTGGACGCCGAGTTCCCGAAGTTCCGTCCGCTGCTACCGAAGCAGCATTCCTCCATGGCTGTTGCCCGTGTTGACCAGCTGCAGGATGCCATCCGTCGTGTGTCTCTGATGGCGGATCACGGTGCGCAGATTCGCATGGACTTCTCCGACGGTCAGGTTGTCCTTTCCGCTCATGGAGACGAGGTTGGTCACGCAGAAGAGACTGTGGCCTGCAACTTCTATGGTGAACCACTTCTGATTGCCTTCAACCCGCAGTACCTGCTCGAGGGGCTCAGCGCTGTTCGCTCCCATCGTGTTCTGCTGGGCTTTACGCAGCCATCGCGTCCTGCGATTCTCATTCCGGAGCCGGAAGCCATTCCGGAGCTCGGTGAGGACGGCTTTTACCCAACGCCGGAGACCGACTTCACTTACCTGCTGATGCCTGTGCGCCTGCCGGGCTAGTCTGCGGCTATGCACATTCGGTATTTGTCCTTGCGGGACTTCCGCTCCTGGCCGGAGTTGGAAGTCGAGTTCACGCCTGGAATTACCGTATTTACCGGGCAAAATGGCTACGGCAAGACCAATATCGTCGAGGCCGTTGGGTATCTCTCCACGCTCGGTTCGCATCGAGTTTCTATGGATGCTCCGCTGGTTCGTTCGGGGACCCCGTCGGCACGCATTTCGGCGACGGCGGTCAATGATGGCCGCGAGCTAACTGCGCATCTGCTCATCAATCCGCATCGCGCGAATCAGGCGCAGATTAATCGCACGAGGCTGAAGTCCCCGCGGGAGTTGCTGGGGATCGTCAAGTCGGTATTTTTCTCGCCCGAGGATCTCACGCTGGTTAAAGGCGAGCCCGCTTCCCGTCGCCGCTACATCGACGATTTGCTCGCTTTACGACGGCCACTGTCCGCCGGTATCCGCATTCAATATGACAAGATTTTGCGTCAGAAGAATGCGCTGCTGAAGTCGGCGGGCTCGACGCTGCGCCGTGGCTATTCTTCTTCGGAGGGGCAGGCCGCACTGAGCACGCTGGATACCTGGGATGCGCAATTGGCGCAGGTGGGAGCGGCGTTAATGGCTGCGCGCATGGATTTGATTGCCGAGCTTTCCGAACATGTCAGCGAGGCCTATGCCACGCTTGCCCCGCACTCGCGCCCAGCCACGATTGCCTATGCGCCGAAGGTCGACAGCCTGGATGGCGGGCCATTGCCCAGCGAACCGGAGCTGCTGGAGGCATTGCTGCTGACGAAGATGGCGGAGCGCCGCACCGCGGAGATTGAGCGCGGTTCCTGTCTCGTTGGTCCGCATCGCGATGATCTCGACCTCATTCTCGGCAATGACCCCGCCAAGGGCTTCGCTAGCCACGGCGAGACCTGGTCTTTTGCACTCGCGCTGCGCCTCGGCGCATACTTTTTGCTCCGTGCCGATGGACCCGACCCGGTTTTGGTGCTTGACGACGTGTTTGCGGAGCTCGACCGGCATCGTCGGGAAGCTCTCATGGAGATCGCGCAGCAGGCTGAGCAGGTGTTAATCACCTCGGCGGTGGGAGAGGAGTTACCGCAGGCATTGGTCGAGGATTCCTCGGTGACTCATCACACGGTGACGGTGGCACAGACTGAGCAGGGGCGAATCTCGTTGTTGGATGAAAACCCAGTCGCGGAAGAGTGACGGGTATGGTCGAGAACATGGAGCCGGATAACTCACCGGAAGAGGAAAACGACCTGATCAGCGACGCTTTCTTCCGCATGCGCGATGCCGCTAAGGAGGGCGGTCACAAGTTACCGAATCTCCAGCGCCCACCGAAGAAGAAGGGCTCGTGGTCTGGCCTCGATAGCCGTGTGCCTGTGAAGGCCGCGGAGGGGATTGTTGCGGACGTCGATAAGCAGCGGGCAGCGCAAGCAGTTGTGCGAGATCGTGCCGGTACGGTAATTTCGCCGAGCCTGTTGAAGGAGGCGGGGATTCGGCTGTACCGGAAATATGACCGTCGACCTGCGCCGATTGGTGCGGTGCTGAATAAAGCAGTAGTTGATCGCGGTTGGCAGATCCATATTGCCCACGGTGTGATCATGACGGAGTGGGATTCGATGGTCGGCAAAGTTGTCGCGGAACACTCCCAGGTCAAGGAGTTCAAGGACGGCACTTTGGTGGTCGAGTGCCAATCGACAGCATGGGCAACACAGCTGCGGCTAGCGCAGCGACAGGTTTTGAAGTCGATTGCGGAACGCGTCGGCGATGGGGTGGTTGAGGAAATTAAGGTGCTGGGGCCGAAAGCGCCGAATTGGCGCAAGGGCAAATTGCACATCGAGGGCCGAGGACCGCGTGATACTTACGGGTAAAGGTCGGTAAACGGTCTACGAATAGGCGTCGGTATGCGTAAAACTGCGAAATTTGGTCCTTTGAGCGCATCGGCTATATCCACAGTAGGGGACTACGTTGGGGTAAGATGGGCAGGAGAATACCGGCAGGCGGTTCTTGAGACGTTCTCGGCATCCAAACTAGCCAGACCTATCTAGTAGTCCTATGTAGTTCTGGCTGGCGCCGATAGCGCTTGACCGCCGGCCTATTTTTCGCGCGCTGACGAATGTTGCGCGGGGAGAGAACCAAGAATAGGAGACGCGCCGAACCGTGGCTGCTACCGAACATCAATATGACGCCTCATCGATTACCATCCTCGAGGGCCTCGAGGCCGTGCGTAAGCGGCCGGGTATGTACATTGGCTCGACTGGTGAGCGTGGCTTGCACCACCTGGTGTGGGAGGTTGTAGACAACTCCGTCGACGAGGCGATGGCGGGTTACGCCACCGATGTTGAGGTCACTCTGCTGGAAGACGGCGGCGTTCAGGTCCGCGATAACGGTCGTGGTATTCCTGTCGAAATGCACCCGTCGGGCATGCCGACGGTGCAGGTGGTTATGACTCAACTGCACGCCGGCGGCAAGTTTGACTCCGAGTCCTACGCTGTTTCCGGTGGTCTGCACGGTGTGGGTATTTCGGTGGTCAACGCGCTGTCGACGCGTATGGAAACCGAGGTCATCCGTGATGGCTACACCTGGTACCAGAACTTCGACCAGGCCGTCCCGGAAGAGATTATCCGAGGTAAGAAGACTCGTGGTTCGGGCACCACACAGCGTTTCTGGCCGGACCCGGAGATTTTTGAGACCACCGATTTCAAGTTCGACACCATTTCTCGCCGCTTGCGTGAGATGGCGTTTTTGAACAAGGGCCTGACCATCACGTTGGTGGACAAGCGTGTCTCCGAGGAAGAGCTCGAGGCTGAGGCTCTGGCGGAGCAGGCGGAGACCGAATCCGCTGAAATCGCCAAGGATGCGGCTGAGGAGCAGAAGGAGCAGGCAGAGAAGACCACCAAGCCGAAGGAGCGCCGCAAGGTCTTCCACTACCCGAATGGTCTGCGGGATTATGTCGAGAATCTGAACAAGTCGAAGAACATCATCCACCCGACCATCATTTCCTTCGATGCTGCAGGTGACGGCCACGAGGTCGAGATTGCCATGCAGTGGAACTCGGGCTACTCCGAGTCGGTGCACACCTTCGCCAACACCATTAACACCATTGAGGGTGGCACCCACGAAGAGGGCTTCCGTTCTGCGTTGACATCGCTGATGAACCGCTATGCGCGTGAGCACCGACTGTTGAAGGAGAAGGAAAACAACCTCTCCGGCGAGGACTGCCGTGAAGGTCTCGCTGCCGTGATTTCGGTGAAGGTCGCCGATCCACAGTTCGAGGGCCAGACAAAGACGAAGCTGGGTAACACCGAGGTGCGTTCTTTCGTCCAGCGCATGACCAATGAGCACATCGGTCACTGGCTGGAGGCCAATCCGGCTGAGGCTAAGGCCATTGTTAACAAGGCCATTGCTTCGGCGCATGCCCGTCAGGCGGCTCGTAAGGCCCGCGACCTGGTGCGTCGTAAGTCCGCGACGGATCTCGGAGGCCTGCCGGGCAAGTTGGCGGACTGCCGTTCGAAGGACCCGAAGCAGTCCGAGCTGTTCATCGTGGAGGGTGACTCCGCAGGTGGTTCTGCAAAGGCAGGCCGAAACTCGCTGTTCCAGGCCATTTTGCCGCTGCGCGGTAAGATTTTGAACGTCGAGAAGGCGCGCCTGGATAAGACGCTGAAGAACAACGAGGTCCAGGCTATTATTACGGCGCTGGGCACCGGTATTCACGACGAGTTCGATATCGAAAAGCTGCGCTACCACAAGATTGTGCTGATGGCCGATGCCGACGTTGATGGTCAGCACATTGCCACGCTGCTACTGACGCTGCTGTTCCGTCTGATGCGTCCGCTGATTGATGAAGGGCACGTCTACCTCGCCCAGCCACCGCTGTACAAGCTCAAGTGGGCCAAGGGTGAGCCGGGCTACGCCTACTCAGATGCTGAGCGCGATCAGCTGCTGGAAGAGGGGCTGGCCGCCAACCGCAAGATCAACAAGGACGACGGTGTCCAGCGCTACAAGGGTCTCGGTGAGATGAACGCCGCCGAGCTGTGGGATACCACCATGGATCCGGATCACCGCGTGCTGCGTAAGGTCGCCCTCGAGGACGCACAGAAGGCCGATGAACTGTTCACCATTCTGATGGGCGATGACGTCGCTTCACGACGTTCGTTTATTACCCGTAATGCGAAGGACGTTCGCTTCCTCGACGTCTAAGCCGATACCTAGTCTAGTTATCGGCTTGTCGGTTCCCCTGACAAAACCTCAGTTCAGCCATTAATGTTTATGAAATGGAAGATACTCGAGGAAGCATGGTCAACGGGGAACCGCCAGTCGAGCCACGTATTGTGCAGGAGACATTGCCCGATGGCTCCGTGACCCCGATGGCGCTTCGGACTCCCGAAGGTACGCCTCGGGGCATCGTCGTTATTTGGCCGGGCTTTGGCATGGGGGCTCGCTATTACCGGCCGATTGCCCAAGAGTTACAGCGCCGAGGTTTGTGCGTCCTGACCTCGGAGCTGCGCGGCCAGGGTAACCAGACTGCGGTGGCCACCCGTGGCCACAACTGGGGCTACCAGGATCTTGCATCGGTGGATTACCCGTTGGCCGTGGCGCGTGCGCGTAAGGAGTTCGACCACCTCGCGGCAGGGGAGAGCACAGAGGAGAAGCTGCCGGTCTACCTGCTGTGTCATTCCATGGGCGGCCAGATTGCCTCGCTGTATCTGGCTCGACCGGAAGCGGACGTGGCTGGCGTAGTGATGGTCGGCTCCGGTACGCCGCACTACAAGTGTTTTACTGGCAACGAGTACAAGCGGCTTCGCTACGGCGCACCGTTTATGCAGGTAGTGTCCCAGATTCTGGGTTATTGGCCAGCGGGCAGGTTTGATGTGGCCGGCTACGGCCGACAGGCCCGTAACCATGTGGTGGAGTGGGCGCGCTTCTCTCGCACGGGTCTCCTGCGACCGCGCGGTGCGGACATCGACTATGCCGCTGAGATGCCTAAGGTAACTACCCCGGCGTTGTTGTTGAACTGCGGTGGTGACCGTGACTGCCCGGCGGAGTCGGCGCAGGCCTTGGCGCGGATGTTGCCGAATTCGGCGAAGTACGAGTTCATTGAGCAGCGCCTGGGACATAACCGATGGGCGCGTGAGCCGCAGGCTGTGGTTGACCGCTTCGAGCGGTTCATTGAGGAGATTTAAACTGCAATTTTCCAACCTGTAATCTGCGCTTCTTAACGTAGATACTTATGGCAACATCACCTAAAAAAATATCTGAATTTTCCCGTCGGCACTTCCTGCAGACCGCCGCAGGAGTCGGTGCCGTCACCGCTGCGAGCAACCTGCTGCCACCATCACTGCGCCACGCGCTCGCGCAGCCCCGACCGGCTGGCTCTCTTGACCAAATTGAGCACGTAGTCGTGTTGATGCAGGAAAACCGCTCTTTTGATCACTACTTCGGCACGCTCCGAGGTGTGCGAGGGTACAAAGACAACTCCGCTTTACCGGGTGTATTCAACCAGAGTGGGGTCAGTCCATATCTAATCCGCAACGCCGCTAATCGTGGTGATCTCTCGGTGGAGTACATTGCGAGTCTGCCGCACGGTTGGGAAGACGGGCAGGTTGCACTAAACGGCGGCCGCTGTAACGGCTGGATCGAGGCCAAGGGTAAGGGCACGATGGCCTGCTATGACCGCCAGGACATTGCGTTCCAATTCGCTCTCGCAGAGACGTTCACCATCTGTGATGGTTACTTTTCCTCGATGCCTACGTCGACAAGCCCGAACCGCAACTACCTGTTTTCGGGTGACACCCGAAAGGAACCGTGGGGGACTGGAGCGGTTGGCAATGCGGCGTATGAGCCGACGCACCCGGGGTATAAGTGGCGCACTTATGCCGAGGAGCTCACGGAGGCAGGGGTGCCGTGGCGTGTCTACCAGGAGTGGGATAACTACACGGACAACAACCTGGATTTCTTTGCCGCGTTTCGAAATATTGGCCGCAAGGTTATCCGTGAGGCCGGGCTGCCTGGTCTCGACATGACGGATTTTCATGAGAAGCTACTGGAACTGGGCGATGGCACGCCGCCAACTACAGAGCAACAGGAGATGGTCGATCGCCTGAATGCCGCTGTGGAGAAGCTGCCTGACGCGGAACGGGATCTCTATGATCGCGCGCTGCACCGCCGCCCGCCGGGCACGCTAGCCGACGCTTTCCGACGAGATGTTGAATCTGGGCAGCTGCCAAAGGTGTCCTGGATTGTGCCTTCGTCTGCGGAAAGCGAGCACCCGGGAGCGTCCTCGCCGATTCAGTCGGCGAATATCACTTACCGCCTGTTGGATGCGTTGGCCTCCAACCCGGAGGTGTGGGCCAAGACCGTCTTCCTGATTAACTTTGACGAGTTTGATGGTTACTTCGACCATGTGGTGCCGCCGTTGCCGCCGAAGAATGAGCCGGGGGAGTGGTACCTGGGCAAGCCGAAGGGGCTCGGTTTCCGCGTCCCGATGACTGTCATTTCACCGTGGTCGGTGGGTGGTTTGGTGTCCTCAGAGGTCTTCGATCACACTTCGGTGATCCGTTTCCTGGAGCAAGTCACCGGCGTGAGCTGCGGAAATATCACTGATTGGCGTCGTCGGGTATGTGGTGATTTGGTATCCACACTGGACTTCTCGGCGTCTACGGGAATGCAGCTTCCAGAGCAGCCGGGACCAGCGCCGGAGTTTGTGAAGCGCTGGGAGGCGGAGCCGGCCGGTGACTATCCTGTGCAGGAGTCCGAGCAGGCGACCGCGCTGCCGACACCGTACCGGCTGCACGCCTACCTCAAAGGCGGCAATCTTGTGCTGGTCAATGACGGTTCCCGTGAGGCTGTTTTCGCTGTTTACAGTGGCAATAAGGTGGAGCATCACACGGTGCTCGGTACGTTAGAGCTGCGAATTGGACTCCTGGAGCGCGAACTTACCGTGTGCGGCCCGGACCGCTTCCTGCGTGTATTCAGCAAGACGGCGAAAGAGTTGCCGGAGGTCACTTTGGAGCACGCGGCGGGACGTGTTCTAGTTGGCGGGCAGGACCGGACGGCTGATTATGTCCGTGATGGTTGGTACGAGGTTGAGCTGGCTGAAGGTGAGGCCACGGCGTATTACACGGGCCGGCTGGAGTCCGGCAATCGCATTCCGACCAGCCCGTTTACCCGAAAGAGTGACTAGGCCCTGTCCCCGGCTAAGTGCCGCCTTTGACCAGATCCCACGTCTCTGCGAATGACAGCTCTTCGCCGTTGGTGGTGAGGAGTATGTGTGCAAGTAGTGCGCCCAGTGCGGTGTTGCCAAAACTTAGTGGTTTCACGTGAAACGTTGCGTAAGCGACCGCCTGCGCTGCCGCAGAAATCGCGGGAAAGCTACGGTGGCCAGCAATGACTCCTGAGCTGGCGGCGACAATAGCGCTGATTGTCCATGGTCTCGCAAGTGTAGCGTCGGCCAATTCCGGCACTGTGGCCACCAGTTCATCGGTGGCCGCCAGGATAGCGGCCTCGCTGAGAAGCTGAATCTGGAGCGCGCTCATTCCTGTGCTCCCCGGGGCCTCGGGGAGCACAACTTTCGCAGCAGCGCCATGTCAGTATCAATTACGCTTGCCGTAATTTCCCGAGCCTGACCTTGCTGAAGGGCTCTCGCTGCGGCGGATTCGATGGCGCGAATGGCGGCCTCGTGTTTAGACACGCCCTCCATGTGCGCCAGCAGCGCCAGGGCGGTGTCCTGTTCTTTCGTGAGCCTTAAGGTCATCGCCATCGCGCACTTGCTCCTTGCTGCCTAGCCGCGCTTCCTAACTGCGCTGGTTTGTTTCCGCTATCAGGCTTAAAAACCAAGCATCTGATACCACAATGGTATCGAAAAGTTGCACACGGCGTCGTAAAGCGGGCTCTAAAGCCCTGTAGAATGGATGCGAACCTCTTTTAAGTAAAGGAAGCAGTCATTGAGCGACGATAACAACAACGACGGCTCATCCTTCGGAAGTGGAGTATTGGGCCACCAGGTTCGCCCGATCGACATCAATGAAGAGATGCAGTCGAGCTATATCGACTACGCCATGAGCGTGATTGTGGGCCGTGCGCTGCCGGAGATTCGTGATGGTCTCAAGCCGGTGCACCGCCGCATTCTCTACGCCATGTTCGACAACGGCTACCGCCCGGAGCGCGGCTATGTGAAGTCCGCTAAGCCGGTTTCGGACACGATGGGTAACTACCACCCGCACGGCGACATCGCTATTTACGACACCATGGTGCGCATGGCGCAGCCGTGGTCCATGCGCTATCCGCTTGTCGACGGTCAGGGTAACTTCGGCTCCCGCGGTGACGACGGCCCCGCAGCTATGCGTTATACGGAGGCCCGTCTGACGCCGTTGGCCATGGAAATGGTGCGCGACATTCGCGAAAACACCGTCGATTTCCAGCCGAACTATGACGGTCGTACGACAGAGCCTGTTATTCTGCCGTCGCGTGTCCCGCAGCTGTTGATGAACGGCTCCGGCGGTATTGCCGTCGGTATGGCTACCAACATCCCACCGCACAACCTTCGTGAGGTCGCGGATGCCATTAACTGGTGCCTGGACAACCCGGATGCGGATGAAAAGACCACGCTGGATGCGGTCATGGAACGCATCAAGGGCCCGGATTTCCCAACTGCCGCCCAGATTGTCGGCGACAAGGGCATCAAGGAGGCCTACACCACCGGTCGCGGTTCGATCCGCATGCGCGGTGTGACCTCGATTGAGCAGGAGGGCACTCGTCAGTCGATTGTCATCACTGAGCTGCCGTACCAGGTCAACCCGGACCGCATGATTGCCAACATCGCAGATCAGGTCAAGGACGGGCGTCTGCAGGGCATTGCCTCGATTGATGACGAATCCGACCTGAAGTGGGGCATGCGTATCGTCGTCAAGCTCAAGCGCGACGCCGTACCGCGTGTGGTGCTGAACAACCTGTACAAGCACTCCCAGCTGCAGACCAGCTTCGGTGCGAACATGCTCGCCATCGTCGACGGTGTGCCGCGTACGCTGCGCATTGACCAGATGGTGACGCTGTACGTCGCCCACCAGATTGAGGTCATTGTCCGACGGACCCAGTACCGCCTGGACGAGAAGGAAAAGCGTGCCCATATCCTGCGTGGTCTGGTCAAGGCCCTGGATATGTTGGACGAGGTCATCGCCCTGATTCGTCGGTCCGCCACGGTCGATACCGCACGCACGGGCCTGATGGGTCTGCTCGACATCGACGAGATTCAGGCTGACGCCATCCTGGCGATGCAGCTGCGTCGTCTGGCTGCTCTGGAGCGCCAGAAGATTATCGACGAGTTGGCTGAGATCGAGCTCGAGATCGCCGACCTGAAGGACATCCTGGCTAACCCGGATCGTCAGCGCGCCATCGTCAAGGAAGAGCTGACCGAGGTCGTGGAGAAGTACGGCGACGACCGTCGTACCCAGATCGTGGCCGCTGAAGGCGACGTCACCGAAGAGGACCTCATCGCCCGCGAAAACGTGGTTGTGACCATTACCTCCACGGGCTACGCCAAGCGCACTAAGGTCGATGCCTACAAGGCACAGCGCCGTGGTGGCAAGGGTGTACGCGGCGCGGATCTGAAGCAGGACGACATTGTCCGCCACTTCTTCGTCTGCTCCACGCACGACTGGATTCTGTTCTTCACCAACAAGGGTCGCGTCTACCGTCTCAAGGCCTACGAACTGCCGGAGGCCACTCGCGCCGCCCGCGGTCAGCATGTCGCCAATCTGCTGGAGTTCCAGCCGGAGGAGCGCATCGCCGAGGTGCTGCAGATTCAGAGCTACCAGGACAGCCCGTACCTGGTGCTGGCCACCAGCGAAGGCAAGGTCAAGAAGTCCCGCCTGGAGGACTACGAGTCCGCTCGCTCCGCTGGCCTGATTGCCATCAACCTGCGCGAAGGCGACTCCCTCATCGGTGCTCGTCTGTGCTCTGCTGACGATGACCTGCTGCTCGTCTCTGAGCGTGGCCAGGCCATCCGCTTTACGGCTTCCGACGACGCGCTGCGCCCGATGGGCCGCGCCACCGCCGGTGTCCAGGGCATGCGCTTCAAGGGCGACGACAAGCTGCTCAGCATGGTCGTGGTCGAGGAAGAGCACAACCTGCTGGTCGCCACGACCGGCGGCTTCGGCAAGAAGACCAAGCTCAGCGAGTACACCCCGCAGAACCGCGGCGGTATGGGCGTGCTGACGCTCAAGTACGACCCGAAGCGTGGACCGCTGATGGGGGCCCTGGTGGTCGACAATGACGACGAAATCTTCGCTGTCACCTCCGCCGGCGACATCATCCGCACCAACGTCAACGAGATTCGCGCCACCTCGCGTGCCACCAAGGGCGTGCGCCTGGTCAACCTCGCTGATGGCGTGGAACTGCTGGCTATCGACCGCAACGTTGAGGATGAGGGTGAGGAGACCGCTTCCAAGGTCTCTGAGGCCGGAACCCTGGACGTAGTCCCGAAGCGCACCGGCGCCACCAAGAGCACCGGTGCCGCCGAGTCCGGTGACTCGGAGGCGGAGAAGGAGTAAGCGCATGGCCGAAACTAACTTGGTAGTCGACAAGGTGAGTCCCTGGTCCGCCATGCGCATTACGGCGGCCACTGGCTTCATTGGCTTCCTCGTCTGGCTTGCCGCGGTTGGCCTGCTCTACCTCTTGCTCTCCGGGATGGGATTGCTCGCTCCGATTAGTGAAATGATTGGCGGGGAGGATTCCATCAGCGCGGGTCTTGTCCTTGGCCTGGCGGCCGCTGTAGGAGCGCTGTGGTGGGTGCTGTCGATTGGGTTCATGGCCCTCGGCGCAGTCATCTACAACGCGTGCGGCGGTCTCGTCGGAGGTCTCAAGATTTCGCTTGCCGACGACAGCTAGGCTGCCTAGCCTCCCGCTGGCCCCGGTGTCACCCCCGTTCGGTGGCCCCGGGGCCGCGTTGGTTCAGAGGTGTTTTCAGCGATCTGGTCGTGGAGTAGCCGTAATAGCTACTTAATGACTGCTTTTTAACTCAATATTTAGGCCTCTGACCAGGCGATTTGTGAAGTGTCATGGTTACGGGTTAAGTTATATCTCGTTCCACGGGGCCTATAGCTCAGGCGGTTAGAGCACTTCGCTGATAACGAAGGGGTCGGAGGTTCAAGTCCTCCTAGGCCCACTACCGAACAAGGTATAATTGCTCGGTGTACGGGGCTTTAGCTCAATTGGTAGAGCACCTGCTTTGCAAGCAGGAGGTCAGGGGTTCGATTCCCCTAAGCTCCACAAGGAACAAAATCCCCCGGTCGTAAGGCCGGGGGATTTTTGCGTTTTGGGGATGTAGAAGGGGAGGGGGCAAGAACGCCGAGTTACTGACTGCGTTTATGACAAAAATGGCGTGAAAAATGGCTTGAAAGTGTCATAAACTCGCACAGTTTCACACTTGCAGCCCGTCTTTTGAAGTTGTCAGGTTTGCTGCTTAACCAAAAACGCCCGACCGTCGGCGCATCTACTGCACAGAACGATCGGGCGTGAAAAGGCTTTTGGCTATCTAGCCCCAGCCGCCTATTTACTTCTTGCGAGCCTGACCCGGCTTCGGAGCTGGCTTGGACGGCTTGGAAGAGATCTTCTTAGCGTCCTCAGCGTTCTTCTTCTCGGTCTTGACCTCGTCGACCTTGATCTGAGCCTGCTTGGAAGCCTCAGCAGCCTTCTCCTCAGTAGTCTTCTTGGCTTCAGCAGCCTTGTCCTTGGCCTCGTCGGCCTTGTCAGCTGCCTTGCCCTTTACCTCTTCAGCCTTTTCCTTAGCCTCGGAAGCCTTCTCCTCAACGGTCTCCTTGACCTCGGAGGCCTTTTCTTCGACCTTGTGCTTAACTTCCTGGGCCTTCTGCTGGTACGGAGCCGGGTCGACCGGGAGCTTGTCGTCCTTGCGTAGCTTCCAGACGATGACGCCGACGATTGCTGCAACAACAGCGAAGACCAGGGAAGCGGTTGCAATGCGGCCGTTCTTGGCGCGCTGCTCTTCCTTACCGGTTACCTTGTCGATAGCCTTCTGGGTACGCACCTCGAGGTCCTTGCGAGCCTTCTTGGCCTTCTTTTCCGCCTTCTTAGCTTCGCAGCGAGCCTTGCAACGGGTCTTCTTGCCCTTGCGCTTCGCGTCCTTCTCGGCCTGCTTCGCCGCCTTCCTAGCCTGCTTCTTGGTCTCCTTGGACTTCTTCTCAACCTTGCCGGTCAGTTCTTCAGCCTGCTCAGCGAGCTGATCGCGAGCGTCGGAAACCTTTTCCTTAACGTCTTCTGCCCAATCGGATGCCGCGTCCTTTGCGGCCTCGTTCTGTGCAGCTGCCACCTTCTTAGCCTCCTGCATCGTGTCGTAGAGCTCTGCAGCCTTCTTGTCCCGGTAATCCGAGTAGCTGTCGTAAGCGGACTTCAGTCCCTTGACAGCCAGCGAGATTGCGTTGGGGTTCATGACTCTCCTTAATTAGTGCATCGCCAACAGGCATCGCCTTTAATTTTCAATCAATGATTAATACTGCTGCAGCGCCAGTGCCTCTGAGACCAAGATGCTTCTAAGTCCAAGAGCTAGGGCCCAGTTAGGTCTAGCACCAAAATATTTGCAGCAGGCTCACATTCCAGCTTAGGCACTATTTGGCCTCCATGGGGGTCAACGAAGAACTCTTTTCCTTATCTTGGGAAAACATTTTCGCTGGTTTCTGCCACGGAGAAACTCACCAGTAGGAGCAATTGGCCACCAAGGTCGGTATCCTAAGGAACGTGACTATTAAGACTGCTACTGCAACTGTGCACACCAACCATGGCGATATCGTGATTGACCTGTTCGGCAACCACGCGCCGAACACTGTCGACAACTTCATCGGCCTGGCAGAGGGCACGAAGGAGTACAAGGGTCAGAACGCCTCTGGCACCGAGTCCGGCCCGTTCTACGATGAGGCCATCTTCCACCGCATCATCGCCGGATTCATGATTCAGGGTGGTGACCCGTTGGGCACCGGCACCGGCGGCCCGGGCTACATGTTCGACGATGAGATTCACCCGGAGCTCCAGTTCGATCGTCCGTACCTGCTCGCTATGGCAAACGCCGGCAAGCGCGGCGGCCGTGGTACCAACGGTTCCCAGTTCTTCATCACCGTTGTTCCGACCCCGCACCTCAATGGCGCTCACACCATCTTCGGTGAGGTCGCTGATGATGCCTCGAAGAAGGTTGTCGACGAGATCGCTCGTGTGGCTACCGATCACTGGGATCGCCCGCTGGAGCCGGTCGTGATTACCTCCATCGACATCGAGAAGTAATCCGCTAGCTTCTACGCTCTTTAACCCGTCCGGTTGTTCCGGGCGGGTTTTTTCATGCCCATTTTCGCTTTACGACGGCCCGTAACTTCAATGTTGTGTTTAGGGGTAGTGGGGGTAGTAGCACATCGTGTTGATTCTCCACATGTCCACAGCCCTGTGGAAAAAATACTCCACTGTTCACCTAGGTGAACACGGGCCAAGAAGCACGTTACGGGTTCCAATTTTCACAAATTACAACAATTCACAGTTGTCCACAGACTTGTGCACATGTGTGGATAATTCCATTCTTGTAATTTACGAACCAGCGTTCGAAAGTGGTCGAACTCCGCAGAATATTGGAGTTACGCACAACTTGACTTGCAACTATGTTACTTGTTCACAGAGTTATCCACAGGCTGTGGATACTGTGGACACAGGGGATAGAACCAAAGTTGTCATGCTTTACGGTTTCTGTCACGTAACCCGTGAGAAATTTGGGACGAAATCTCTCCACAGTTATCCACAAATTACATGATTGTTACACAGGTTTCTGTGGATAACTTTTTTGCGCGATCAGTAGGAGAGAAATCCTCATTCGTCGAAAAACGTGTGGGAAACGGGTGTATTGACGGGGGTGAATTGACCTGGGTTTTTAGGTATGAAAAAAAGGCGCATCCAAAAGTGGATGCGCCTGAGGGGGTGCGATGTATTAGAGCTGACTAACGCCAACCCATAGTCATCAGCAGACCAACAATGAAAAGACCAAAGCCGATGACGTAGTTCCATGCGTTCAAAGTCACCATGAACGGAATATGCGGACCCGCGATGTAGTTGACCAGCAGCCAGCCCAAACCAATCAGCATGAACCCGAACATCAGCACCTTGTACCACACCGGTGTCTGAGTGCTATTGATCTTGACCGGGGTACGGCTGACGGAGGAGCCACCGGATTGTGGTGAATTAGTGCTTTCAATCTTTGCCTTAGGCATAGCGCTTTAAACTCCTTAGGTTGTGGTCAGCAGGTTGCGATCAGCGCGGTATCAACACTCCCGCGATATATGCATAATTGTAAACTTTGCATCCGAACTTACCAGTGAAGTTCGCAGGCAGTAGAATTCCCAGTTATGCAGATTCTCGTCGTCGATAACTATGACAGCTTCGTATTCAATCTGGTCCAGTACATAGGCCAGCTCGGCGAAACGGTGACTGTCTGGCGCAATGATGATGCGCGTCTCCGCGATGTTGACGACGTCGTAAAGCAATTTGATGCAATCCTACTGTCGCCCGGTCCCGGTGAGCCGTCCAATGCTGGATGGACAGAGGACATTATTCGCGCGGTGAGCAGGCAGGACGATCCGACACCGGTGTTGGGTGTGTGCTTGGGTCATCAGGCGATTGGTGAGGTCTTTGGTGCGCAGGTCGTGCGTGCCGACGAGCTGTTGCACGGCAAGACTTCCCCGGTCACTCATGACGGCACGGGTGTTCTGGCCGATGTGCCCAGTCCTTTTATTGCCACGCGCTACCACTCGTTGACGGTGGATCCGAAGACACTGCCGGAGGAACTCATTGCCACGGCATTCACGGATTCGGGCATGCTGATGGCGATGCGCCACCGCGACCTGCCGATTCACGGCGTGCAGTACCACCCGGAGTCAGTACTCACCCAGTACGGGCACCGCATGCTGGTCAATTGGCTGCGGCTGGCCGGCGGCGAGTACACCGAGGAACTCCTGGCGGAGTTGGAAGAGCAGCAGGCGGTGTACCAGCGCGCCTTCTCAGACGTGCTGGCACACTAGCCGCTAGTTAGGCAGCAGATCCGGCAGCCTTATGGGAGGTTCCGGAGCAGGCCGTTCCTCTGAAGAGCTCTCCGGGGCGACCCCCAGCCGGTAGACGCGTAGGGTGACCTCGCCGTCCTTGTTGAGCTTGGATCCGGCCGACGGGTTGGCTTTCTCCACGTGGTCGACCTTGGACAGATCCAGCGTGGTGACTTCCTCGGTGCGGATAGTTCCCTCGAAGCCGGCATCGGTGAGTGCCTTCTCCGCATCGCGGAGAGTCTGGCCCTCAACTCGTGGCATCTTAATTTGGTTGCCGCGCGAAACGTGCAGCTCGACAGTCGTTCCGACGGTGAGCTCCGTGCCCTTCTGGGGAACCTCAACAACGGTTCCCTGTTCCTCAGTGGAGTCAACCTCCACCACCTCGACAACGAAACCAGCGGACTCGAGGGTCGTGCGGGCGGAATCCAACCTCTGACCAGTGACATCCGGAACAGTCTTGGTCTCGATACCGGAGGAGACAGTCAAAGTTACACGGGTTCCCTTCGACACCTGAGAACCGGCAGCTGGAGACTGCTCGATGACATTGCCGCGCGGAACGTCCTCACTCGGTTCCTCTTGCAGCTTCGGATTGACGACAAGCCCCGCCTCCTCGAGTAGGCGGCGAGCTTCCTCGGCCTGTTTGTCGCGTACATCCGGCACATTGGTCAACTCTGGGCCCGAAGATACGCGCAGCTTGATACGAGATCCCTGCGGCAACCCCGATCCGACACCCGGTTCCGTGGCAATCACCGTGTCTCGGGGGACATCTGGGTTCGGCTCATCGACGCGGTTGACTACAAAACCAGCCTCCTCGAGAACCTGCGTTGCCTCATTGACATTTAGACCCTCGACCTGCGGAATGGCAACGGTCTCGACCTCGGTGGACGAGTTGAAGAGCTGGTAGGCGCCGTAGCCGACACCGCCGAGAGCCACCATTGCAGCAGCCACCAGCGCGATAGTTTTTCCTGCGCTGCCCTTCTTATTCTCAGGCTCGTCAGTGTTAGCGATCTGAGCAGGGGCTTCCGGCTGGGCAGCTGCTTTCTCCGGTTCCGGCGTCGGTGCAGGAGCAGGGACAGGGGCCGGAGTTGCCTGCTGTGCAGGGGTCACCCGAGTCTCAGCATCCGACGGAGCTGCCGGAAGGAATTCGGTGGTCTTCGCGTCGTCGTCATGCGCGCCGTGGTGCGCCAGCGCCAACGGATCCTCGCCGCGTGCAAGACGACGCAAATCCTGGGCGAAGTCCTCTGCGGTGTCGTAGCGCTCCATCGGATCCTTGGCCATCGCGGTCAACAGCACCGCGTCGAGGCCCTGAGCCGTGTTCGGGTCGGTGTTGAGCTTCTCCGAAGGGCGCGGCGGCTGATCCTGAACATGCTGGTAAGCGACAGAAAGAGGGGTTTCACCGGTGAATGGCGGGGCGCCCGTGACGGCCTCGAAAAGTACGCAACCGACAGCGTAAATATCAGAACGTGCATCGGCGGTCTTACCGCGCGCCTGCTCCGGCGAAAGGTACTGCGCGGTACCCAGCACGGCCGCAGTCTGCGTCATCGTGGTGGAATCACCGAGCGCGCGAGCGATGCCGAAGTCCATCACCTTCACCTTGCCGGTGTTGGTCAGCATGATGTTCGCCGGCTTGATGTCACGGTGAATGATGCCGGCATGGTGGGATGCCGTCAGTGCGTCACACACCGATGCCATTATCGACGCGGCTTTCTTCGGGTCGAGCCGCCCCTCACGACGAACAACGTCACGCAGCGTCTCACCCTGAATCAGCTCCATGACAATGAAAGGCACGCGCCCCATCGGGCTATCCGTCTCGCCGGTGTCATACACCGACACGATAGACGGGTGATTCAGTAGTGCTGAGTTTTTCGCTTCACGACGGAACCTTGCGAGGAAGTTCTCATCCCTGGCAAGGTCGGCCCTCATCATCTTGACCGCGACAGAGCGACCGAGAACTGTATCTTCAGCGCGGTAAACATCGGACATGCCGCCAACGCCAATGAGCTCGCCGAGCCGATAACGGCCCGAGAGGAGATCGTCATTGCCAGACATTGTTCGTCAGTCCCTTCGGAAGGATTTCCACCAAAACACCTTGTACCTGAATATTACTGTGCATCTGGAGTCCCCAAGGTATTACCGGACCCATTTTCCGGGGGCAGTTGAATACCGGGCAGACCACCGCCAGTGGAGTCGTCGCTATTGTCGTTGCCCGAATCCTGAGTCGGTTCGGAAGTATCCGGGGCGGTCTCGCTGGTGTCCTGTTCAGTGGAGCTGTCAGAAGCACCATCATTGTTGCCACCGTAGTTTTCACCAGAGTTGTCGCCGTAGCTGCCACCGTCGTTATTTCCCCAGTTACCGGAATTGTCGTCCGACCAACCGGAACCGGAACCGTCGTTGGGGTCGGTGTTTTGCTCTGTGGTTTGCTGCTGTGACTGGTTCGGAATGTACTGCTCCAAGTTCGGAATGGTTGGCAGTGAACCGGTTGTCGACAGCGAATAGACAACAGCGATAGCACCGGCCAGCAACACTAGCAGCACCAACAGCACAATGCTGCCGCAGCCACAACCGCAGCCGCTGCGCTTCTTTGCCGGCTTTCGCTGCCGAGTGGGTTGCTGCGGTGGCCGCTGTGGTTGCTGCTGTGGTTGCTGCTGTGTTTGCGACACCGGCATGGGCGGTCGCGTCATGGCACCGAGTTCGGTGGTCGCCGGGTTGGCAGCGTTGGATTGACGGTGCACCGTTGGGGTCACACCACGCGGCTGCGGTGGGCGGTGCCCCGCGCGCACTCGCAAAACAGCCTGTGCCAGCTCGCGGCCATCGGCATAGCGACGCTGCGGATCCTTGCGCAGCATAATGCCGATAAGTTCGCGGATATGCGGATTGACCGTCGGCGCCAACGCAGGCGGTGCCTCGTTGATGTGTGCCACGGCAACCGCGACGGTGGAGTCGCCCTGGAAGGGGCGGGCGCCGGCCACCATTTCGTAGGCGACACAGCCAAGCGAGTAAATGTCAGTCGCCGGACTCACCTGTTTGCCCTGCGCCTGCTCCGGTGAGACATACTGCGCGGTACCGACGACCATGCCGGTACGCGTCAGAGGCACCGCTTCGGCGGCCTTGGCAATGCCAAAGTCGGTAATCTTCACGGTGCCCTCCGGCGTCACCAGCAGGTTGCCCGGCTTAATGTCGCGGTGGACAAGGTTCGCAGCGTGAATTGCCGACAGGCCGTGCGCAGTCTGCTCCAGCACGTCGAGCATCAGGTGCTCTGGCAGGGTGCGACGTCGCTGGAGCACCTGCGACAGAGATTCGCCACGGATGTACTCCATGACGATGTAACACGCGCCGTGGCTGCCGATATCGCCTTCCTCGTACGTGACAATCTTCACCACGTTTGGGCTGTTGACGCTGCGTGCAGCAGCGGCTTCGTTCTGGAAGCGCTGCCGGAACTCGTAGTTGTCCGAGTACTCCTGATTCAGAAGTTTGATCGCAACTAGTTCGCCGCTGGTGGCGTCGTCGGCAAGCCAGACGGTGGACATGCCGCCACGGCCGAGCAGACGGCGTACGTGATAGCGGTTGCCGACGATATCTTGAACTTGGTGGGCATCCATGCTTATCGACCCGCCTGTTCGACCGCGTTAATGAGCGCGCGGCCAATCGGGGCAGCGACGGATGCGCCGGTGGCGCCTTGGCCCTGACCGCCACCGTTTTCCACGACGACAGCCACGGCGACATCGGAGTCCGGAGCGAAGGCGATGTACCAAACGTGCGGTGCGTACTCGCCGCGGACAGCACCGTGTTCCGCGGTACCGGTCTTGGAGGCAATACGCGAACCGTTGCCGCCCGAGTGTGACTCGGAACCGCGCATCAGCTCAGTTACGGTTTCTGCGATCTCCGGCGAAATCGCCTCGTCGGCTTCAATCGGCTTGAAGGACTTGATCTCGGAGAGGTCGGCACCTCGCACCGATTTGATGATCTGGGGTTCCATGCGCACGCCACCGTTGGCAATCGTGGCGGCGATGATGGCGTTGTCCAGTGGCGTAAACGACACGTCGCGCTGACCAATGGAGGTTTGCCCCAGCGAGGACTGATCCGGAATCTCACCGACGGTGGAGGGCTGAATCGGCAGACCCGCGTCGTCGTGGGTCTCACCGATGCCGAATCGCTTGGCGACGTCCTTGAGCGCATCGGCCCCGTACTGCATACCGAGCTCCGCGAAGGCCGTATTACAGGACTGCGCGAAAGCCTGGCGGAGAGTCGTAGTAGCCCCGCCGCAGGTCGAGCCACCGTAGTTTTCCAACGTGGTGGTGGTATCCGGCAGCGTAATCTGCGGTGCGCCAGTGACCGAGGTGTCCGGGGAGGCGCCTTGCTCCAGTGCCGTGACCGTGGTCAACACCTTGAAAGTGGAACCCGGCGGCAGCGGACGCTGAGTGGCGTGGTTGAGCAGCGGTGCACCCTCATTGTTATTGAGGGACTGCCAGGTACTCTCGTCGCCGGCCGCGATGTCATTCGGGTTGAACGACGGTGTGGAGGCCATCGCGAGAATTTCACCCGTCGATGGGCGAATGGCGACGGCGGAGCCGACGTAGCCGCGTTCAGCGAGTTGTTGGTACGCAGTCCGCTGAGCGTTCGGCAACAGCGTCAGCTCTGCGGAAGCCCCAGAAGGTTCCTTGCCCGTGACCATGTCGAGGGCGCGGGAAGTAAACAGCGAAGGGTCGCTGCCGTTCAAGATCTCGTTTTGAGAGCGTTCGATACCGGCGGAGCCGTAGATGTCCGACAGGTATCCGACCACCGCGGCATATGCCTCCGGGTCGGTGTCGTAGCTGCGGTCATAGAAGCCGTTCTCGCCCTTGACCGAGTGGGCCAGAATGTCGCCGTCAGTGGTGATCTGGCCGCGAGGTTTGGACTTTTCCTCCAGGAACTGGCGGCTATTCAGCGGATTGTGGGCGTACTTATCCTGCTGGAAGCCCTGGATGTAGGTCAGGTTCGCCAGTAGAAGAACGAAGAGTCCGAGTACGACAACAAAGATTTGGCGAATGGTCTTATTCATCTACTGGTTCACCCCCTGAGCTGCGTTGGCATTGCCGTTGAGGCCAGAAGGGGTGCTTGGAATGCCCCAGGGGCGGTTGGCCTCGTCAGATACACGCAGCACGATGGCCAACATGATGTAGCTGGCCAGCAGTGAGGAACCACCGGCTGACATGAACGGTGTGGTCAGACCGGTCAGTGGCATCAGCTTGGAAACGCCGGCTGCAACCACGAACAGCTGAATGGCCATCGAGAATGCGACACCGGCCGCCAGCAGCTTGCCGAAGGAATCACGCACCGCCAAGCTGGCCGAAATAGCGCGGGAAATCAGAATCGCGAACAGCAGGATGATGGCACTCAGACCGGTAAAACCGAGCTCCTCACCAAAGGCGGAGAGGATGAAGTCAGAGTGTGCCACTGGGATGTTCTGCGGGTAGCCCTGGCCCAGACCGGTGCCACCGATGCCACCCCAGCTCATGCCGAACAGACCCTGCGAGAGCTGGTAACCGCCCTCATCGTAGGAACCCAACGGGTCCAGGAAGTGCGTGACGCGCGCCTGAATCTTGTCCGACACCATGTAGACGCCGACGCCACCGATGGTCACCAGCCCCATGCCTATGATGAGCCAGGAACCACGACCGGTGGCAGCGTAGAGCATTGCCAGCACAGTGCCGAAGAGCACCAGCGCCGGACCAAAGTCATTCTGCAGAGCCATGATGACGGTAGCAATGCCCCAAATCAGCAGAATCGGGCCCAGATCGCGAACACGCGGGAAATCAATGCCCAGGAAACGCTTGCCTGCGACATTGAACAGCGAACGCTTATTCACCAGCAGCTGCGCAAAGAAAATCAGCAGCATAACTTTGGCGAACTCACCAGGCTGCATGGAAAACGGGCCGATGGAAATCCAGATGCGGGCATCAGCATTAATCGACGACGGCCACACCAGCGGTAGCGCCAACAGAATCAAGCCGCCGAGACCCAGCAGATACGAGTACTGCGACAGCGAGTGATGGTTGCGCAGCAGGACGATCACGCCGATAAACAGTGCGACACTGAGTACGGTCCACATGATCTGGTTGCGCACTAACGAGGTGTCATTGGCCAGGTCGAGGCGGTGAATCATCACCAACCCCAAGGCATTGAGAGTGGCTGCAACCGGCAGCATCACCTGATCGGCGTTGGGCGCCACAAAGGTCAGTGCGATATGCGCCACTGCAAAGATCACAAAGAATCCGCCAATGATGTAAAAGACATCGGCGGTCAGAGAGTTGCCCTGAGCCAGTTCCAGCGAAATAAGTGCCAAAAGCAACAATCCTGCCGACAGCAGCAGCAGGAGCATTTCCTTCATCCGAAGCTGTCGCTTCGCGGTAGTTTCACTCATTTTCGCACCTGCCTACAGTTGACTCCTGGCTTCGAACCCAGCTTTTCATCCTTCTTGTCGGCGGAAGTTGCGTCCTTGTCGTCGTCGGACACGGACAGACATACTGGCAGTGCCGACTCCGCCAAACGGCCAATCTGGTCGCTGACACCGTCGTAGGAATCAGCCGGCAGACCTTCCAGCGAATTGCGTGCCGCCGGCGAGAGATCTTCCGGCGTCATGATGTGGCAGTTGACCTTCTCCTTCGGCGTCCCAGCCGGAGGCAGCTGAACTTTGTTGTCATCGGTCAAACAGATGAACTGATGCGGCTCTTGCAGATTGAAGCCCAGCAAACTACCGGGCACGCCGTGCATCAACTGCACCTGCCCGTCAACCACCGCGAGATGGTACATCGATTCCTTCTTCTGCCAGCCCCAAATACCAAGGCCGGCCAAACCGGCCACCAGCACCAGCACCACAGAAACAACTAGCCACTTGCCCTTGGAAGCCTTCTTCTCCGGCGCCGAAGTCACTGCAATTTCCTGCGACTTCCGCGGGCGGAGTGCCGCCGCGCGACCCGCTGCAGTATTGGGGCGGGGGAGTTCCTCCTCCGCACTCTGCAGGGCACCGGCCAGGGCGGGCTCGTAAGGCGTGCGTGCCGACGAGTCGACAACATCGGCAACCACCACGGTGATGTTATCCGGACCACCGGACTTCAACGCGTAGTCAATGAGCTTGGTAGCGGCCTCGTCCGGAGTGCCCTCCGAGAGCACATCCTTGATGGTGTCCGCGGACACTGGATCGGATAGACCATCCGAGCACAGCAGGTAGCGATCGCCCTCGTGAACATCGCGATAAGACAAAGTAGGCTCCACCGGGCGACCGGTGAGAGCCTTCAAAATCAGTGAGCGCTGAGGGTGAATTGCCGCTTCTTCTTCGGTGAGATTGCCCTCGTCCACCAGCGACTGCACATAAGTGTCATCCCGGGTAATGCGGATGAGCTCCCCGTCGCGCAGCAGATAGCCACGCGAGTCACCGACATGGCACATGCCCAGGCGGGTGCCGTCGAAAAGCAGAGCAGTCAGCGTAGTACCCATGCCTTGCGTAGAGGGGTTCTGCTCAATTTCATCCGCAATGGAGTTATTGCCCTCTATGCAGGCGCTGCGCAGGGACTCGAGCAAATCGGGGCCGGGCTGATCATTGTCCAGCCGAGAGACGGCCGCAATCATCAGCTGAGATGCGATTTCTCCGGCGGCGTGGCCACCCATGCCGTCGGCAAGCGCGAGCAGACGCGAACCCGCATAGGCGGAGTCCTCGTTGTTCTGTCGGATGAGGCCGCGGTCAGAGCGGGCCGTGTAATTCAGAGCAAGACTCATGGTTGCAACCTCAAAGTTGTACGGCCAATACGAAATTCCATACCCGAAGCCAGGCGTTCCGGCTGTTCCACGCGCTGGCCATTGAGGAATGTGCCATTGCGGGAGTCCAGGTCTTCCAGGTACCAGATGCCGTCGCGGTTGATGACGCGAGCGTGCTGGCCCGAGGCGAAGTCATCGTTGAGGACGAAGGCATTCGACTCTGAACGGCCAATAGTGATGTCGCGTTGGTTGTTTAGGTTCATGCGCGAACCCGCCAGCGGCCCGGAGGTGACAAGGAGCTGATGTGGAGTCTGCGAGCGCTGGAAACGCTTGGCCGGAGCACTGCTGGCCTGCCGAAGTGGGCGCAGCGGAGCCGAGCCTGTTGTTTCTGTACGCAGGGTGCGAAGCGTCATCCAAATGAAAAACCACAGGACGACCAGCACGCCGATGCGCGAAAGCAGAAAAACGATAGCTTCCACGTCCGAGGAACCTCCTTATGTAGAGCTGGTGGGTCCGCAAACCGAACACACGGACGTAATTATTCCAGGAATGTGTCGGCAAACCTAGGGCAGTGGCATGTGAACCTGGTGAACCTCACTACTTAGCGGATCTGAATCAGCGGATTTAACTAGCGGATCTGAACTTCGAGAACAGAATGCCCCAGCGAGATTTCGTCGCCGTCAGCCAGCAGCCAGTTCTCAATGGGTTCGCCATTGACAATGGTGCCGTTGGTCGAATGCAAATCGACGAGCACAGCGTCCTGGCCGTCCCACGTGATCTCGGCATGCTGGCGGGAAACACCAGTATCCGGGAGACGGAAGTCGGAAGCGGTGCCGCGGCCGATGATGTTCGAACCATGGCGCACCTCGAATACGCGCGAGGAGCCGTCTTGCAACAGCAGGGTGATGGTCTTTTCCTGGGACTGGTCTTCGTCCACGGCCGGGTTGCTCAGCTCAGTTGCCGCTTCCGGGTCGACCGCGGGGATGGGGCGGGAAGCGGTGGGGAACTGCTCGGCTTCTGGCTGCGGGTGGTAGGCGGCAGAGGTCTCTGCGGCTTGGGGTTCGTCATCGCTTTGCGACGGGGCTGCGTCAGTGTTGGCATTGTCGGCACTCTCAGCATTGCCGTCGAATGGAACGAACTCCGAAGTGCTTACGGTGTCCTCGGTGAAAGTGCTGGCCGTCTTCAGCTGGCCGGTGTGGAGCGACTCCACTGCCTGCAGGTGGACGCTGATGGTCCCGGTGAAACCCCAGCCGTTGTTACGGCAGTAGCGCGTCATGCGGTCAGCCAATTGATTCGGCAGGTTGGGCTCTGACGCGGAGAGGTTTTTGTAATCGGCGGCGCTGATGCCAATGCGGAAATCATTGGGTGCCAAGTACTGACCGTTGGCGTCCTGCATCAGGAAATCTTCAATTTCCTGCTTTAGGCATTCTTCTAACTCATTCGGGACAACCTTGCCGCCGAACACGCGCGCAAAGCTGTTGTCGAGCCCGCGCTGAAGCGAGCTATCGAGCTTGCGGATGCGTCCTAGGAAATCCATCTGACTAAAGAAATTCGCCTTCTCCCGCCAAACCGCGGCGGGTTACGTGAAAAATGTGCATAAAAATTATCGATACTTTAGCAACAGTATAGAGCCCTACACCTTCAGTTAAGGGCTAGGAACTGCTGAGGTTTATCAAATAGTGACGACGCTTGTGGGGTAGGTTGCTATTGCTAAGTGCGAAAAAGGCGCCTTAAATGCCGTTGGAAAGTGCTTGAAAAGTGGTGAAAAACGCGCGCTGGCCTGGGGATTTGGTGGTGTATTAGCGCGGGGTGTTATAGTTCTATTCGTTCCCACGGGCGAGTGGCGGAATGGCAGACGCGCTGGCTTCAGGTGCCAGTGTCCTTTACGGACGTGGGGGTTCAAGTCCCCCTTCGCCCACAGTGAAGATCCTCGGAAGTGTAAAAGCTTCCGAGGATTTTTTGTTTGTGGTGGGGGTTAGCGTGGGGGCTTGGATTGAAGCAGAGGCAGATGCTGAGCTGAGGTTGTTGGCTTGTCCTGTAACCCTCCTTTAACCCTGTCCGGCACTTATGGCCAGGTTTCGGGGACTTATCGATGTATTTCTCTCACTTATCGATGGATTCTCCTGACTTATCGATGGTTTTTCGGCACTTATGCGCACGCTGTGGGCCAGACCCTCTCACTTGTCGATGCGCTATTCACTTGTGGCCACGCTGCAGTGCATCGATAGGTGAATAGCGTGGCCACAAGTCGTCGGATGCGTCGGCCAGCTGGTATTGCAGCCGGCTCGCGAGAAGGGAAGTATAAATCCCAAAACTGATTTTGTATTGAAAGTGGAAGAAAACTCGAATAGTTTTGAGATGTGCATGAGGACAGTCGACCCCATCTGCGACATTGGTATAGCGGTGTTCAGTCATGAATTTGGCTCACGGCCATATTTTAACGATCATTTGGTATCTGTTTATATCGTGAAAAATCAACTCAAGAATGTGTAAGAAATATTAAGAGAGAGCTTGCATGGTGAGGAATCTTCTTCCGAGGAAAGCCTGTCCGTTCATAGTCGGAAGGTAAGCATGAAAATTATATTTAGAGCAATTCTGGTTACCGCAATTATTCTTGAAGTAGTTCTTTTCCTTCTTATGAATGTGGTATCTGGTTTGCCGGGTTGGGTATTCCTGTTACCACTTGCCGTTGTAGTTGCGGCTCTTCTCTTACTGTTTGGAGGTATGCGGCAAGACTATCTCAGAAATGGTAGGTCATGGGCTGCTTCGCTGTCCGAGACGTCAAAGAATTTTGGCGTACCTCGAAAAATACTAGCGCTACTTGTTTCGGAAGTTAGCTCACTGATAGCTGCTTTTACATTCTTTAGACCTCAGAAAAATGTCGACAGTGAAGTCAGATCCTTTACTGTGCACAAAAATCTTCGAACTGTTGTTTTTATGGTATTAGCGCTGAGCATTGTAGAAATCGGCATAGTGCATTTTGCTATTTCTAATACATTTTGGCGATATTTCTTGCTGGTAATTAGTGTTTATGCCGTAGTTCTTTTATCTGGATTTTACGTAACTGTTCGGAACCATCCACATCTCATAACACCGCAAGGACTCGTACTGCGAAATGGGCGAAGGCTTATTTGCGAAATTCCATGGTCACACTTACGCCATGCGAGCTCCGTAACGGCAGGTGAAGGAGGGGACGTAGCAATTGACGAAGACGGCAATCTCAGGGTGCCTGTTTTGAGTGAAGTGAACGTTAGGCTAGAAGTGGATTCGCCAGTCGTGGCAGAAGATCTTTACAAGGGGCTAATGATGGTTTCCTCGATTGAGATATACTGCGACGACAAAGACGCATTCCTCCGTAATCTCGCTGAGGAAAGGAATGCGCATTAAACGCTTGACAGCTTCCAGGTCCGGCAACCAACCCCGACCTATCGCCAGAACTTGGTCATCCCGCGCTTGTCCTCCATGTTGAACTCAATCATCTTGGTTAGCAGGTCCAGCGGCATGGACTCGGCCTTGCCGTCCTTCGGCCAGGGGAAGCGGACCATCATCTTGCCGTAGGAGAGGCCGCGGGCATCGAACTCGTCGGTGAACTTTTCAACACCTGCGCGGGTCGAAGATGGACGGCCATTATTGATGAGGATGCCCTGGCGGATTTAGCGATGTAGGTAGGGGCTAGCGCTTAGCGTACTTCTCCAGGTGAGCTGCGAAGCGAGCGGCGAAATGGTCAATTGTCTCGACCTCAGGAAGAAAAGTAATCCGGACATATGTCCCGCCTTTCACATTGAAAGCGCTGCCTTGGACGATGTGAATGTGTTCTGCTTCCAGAAACGAGAGAACGAAGTCCTCATCCTTATCAATTTCGTAAATATTGCCGTCTAGTCGAATGAAAATGTACAGCGCCCCTTGCGGCTCGATGAACGAGATTCCGGGAATCTTGCTGAGTGCTGTAGTGGCAGCAACTTTTTGTTCGAAGAGGCGGCCACCGGGTCGTACTAAATTGTCGATGCTGTGTTCTTTGCCCAGCACGGCAGCAATCGCGTGCTGGGCCGGAATTGAGGCGCACATCCGCATTGAGGCCAGTAGTCGAATTCCTTTAAACAGGGTGTCCTGTTCGCGAAATCCAGTTGCAGTCACCCATCCAGCTCTCAATCCGGCCAAGCGATGCGTCTTGGAAAGGCCGGAGAACGTTAAGCAGGGGACATCCTGCGCTAGGCAAGCTGTTGGAGTGAATGAGGCTCCAGGGTACACAATGCGGTCGTAGATTTCGTCGGAAAGCAGCACTAGATTGTGCTCACGTGCGAGCTGGGCAATCTGGGAGAGAGTCTCCGGTGAGTAGATGGCGCCTGTGGGATTGTTTGGATTGATGATGACAATCGCCCGAGTTTTGGCTGTGATGGACTCGCGTATGTCATCGACGTCTGGCTGCCAATTATTTTCTTCTAGGCAGAGATAGTGCACGGGGACTCCGCCGGCGAGGGTGGTGGATGCGGTCCAGAGTGGATAGTCGGGTGAGGGGATGAGGATCTCATCACCGTCGTTGATGAGAGCTTGTAGACATAGGTTTACCAGCTCCGAGACACCATTTCCGACGAGAACGTGATCGCTATCGAGGGCGGGGAAGTCCTCATTCTGCGAGTAGTAGTCCACGACAGTCTGACGGGTGTCACTCAGGCCGAGGGAATTTGAGTATCCAGAAGTTTCCTCGAGGCCACGGTGCATAGCGGAAAGTACCTCTGCAGATGGCCGGAAGCCGAATGGGGCAGGATTTCCGACATTGAGGGGAATGACCTTTACGCCCTGACGCTGTAGCTCGTCGGCCTTGTCCTGAATTGGTCCGCGCAGGTCATAGAGAACATTGTCGAGGTGATGCGAAAAATGGATTGGGCAGGATAGCACTGCGCGCTTCGATACGATAGCGCTACTATGTATATTCATGGTTAACAGTAGCACGTCTATGTTGGTCGGCGAGCTGGAAACGTGGATTGCGCAACACAAAGCCGGAGAAAAGCTGCCATCCAGCCGTGAAATAACGCGGTCGTATTCGGTTAGCCCGGTGACAGTGCGAAACGCTATCCACGAACTGGCTACCCGCGGACTGGTAGAAGTGCGAGTCGGCGTGGGGGTATTCGTCAGGCATCGCCAACAACTCCCACGGGCGGACTTTAGCTGGCAAGTCGGAGCGCTGGGACCTCAGCCCAATACCGGAAGGGTTCTGGCCGCCACCCAGAGAGCTTCCACTGATGAGGCAATCAGTCTGCATTCCGGTTATCCGGATGAATCTCTGCTGCCAACGAACTTGGTACGAAGAGCGCTTACCAGAGTCAGTAAATCGCACGATGCCTATCGACGAGCACCGGTGCGGGGGATGGCAGAACTGCGGCAGTGGTTTGCTTCGCAACTGGTACGAGCAAATGAGCGCGATGTGGTTATTGTTCCAGGCACACAGAGCGGGCTCGGTGCTATTTTTCGTGCCATTTCACCGAAGGAACTCATCATTGAGTCGCCTTCATATTGGGGTGCAATCCTGGCTGCTCGGCAGGCTGGGATTTCTCTACTACCAGTGGAAAGTGATGATGAGGGGCCAATCCCCGAGAGTCTGGAGAGGCTGCTACGAACGAGTTCTGCACGAGCTTTTTATGGTCAACCCACGTTCGGTAACCCTCATGGGAAACGGTGGTCGACAGCTCGTCGTAAAACAATTATTGAAATCATAAGAGCGTTCAACGCTTTCCTCATTGAGGACGATTGGGCACATGATTTCGCATTCGACGCACCTGATGTTCCGATAGCGGCGGATGATGCCGAAGGGCATGTCATCTATCTGCGATCGCTGACAAAGGTGATTTCGCCTGCAGTTCGGGTAGGGGCAGTAATTGCCAAGGGGCCGGTTCTTCAGCGGATACTCGCAGAAGTTTCAGCCGAAGCGTTGTACACCAGTGGAATTTTGCAGGCCGTGGCGCTGGACGTCGTCAAGCAAAGTGCGTACGCGACGCACCTCAAAAATATGCAGGTCGCACTGCGACAGCGACGAAATGATTTGCTTGAAGCTTTATCCAGATATGCGCCGTCGGTGGAAACTCCACACGTGCCTCAAGGAGGACTCAACTTGTGGTGCAGGCTTCCCGATGGCACAGACCCCCAAGAGGTTGCCGAACGTTGCGAAGGACGGGGACTGATAGTTGCGCCAGGACGGGACTGGTTTCCCTCCGAGGAAATCGGCCCGTATTTACGCCTGAACTTCGCGGGTCCCCATCCCGAGAGATTTGTTGATGCAGCGATGATTCTGGACAGCGTGGTTTCGGGCTAGCCACTAAATTCGACGGAGACCTTCCTACCGCCAAAACTTGGCCATCCCACGCTTGTCCTCCATGTTGAACTCAATCATCTTGGCAAGCAGGTCCAGCGGCATGGACTCGGCCTTGCCGTCCTTCGGCCAGGGGAAGCGGACCATCATCTTGCCGTAGGAGAGGCCGCGGGCATCGAACTCGTCGGCGAACTTTTCAATACCTGCGCGTCCGGGGCAATGGCCATGTGCTTCTTGGCGTAGGAGAAGCCGATAATGAAAGTGCCATCAACTAACATGACTCCGAGTGGCTACAGATTTGAATACTCAGTTTGATTCCAAAAAGGCGTGGCCAGCGCTGTGGACCGTTTTGCTCGGCTTCTTCATGATTCTGGTCGACGCCACCATTGTCACCGTTGGTATTAACACCATCCAGCATGAACTGGGCGGTGAGCTCAACCAGGTCATGTGGGTGACCAGCGGTTATTTGCTGGCCTATGCTGTGCCGTTGCTTATTACCGGCAGGCTCGGTGACCTCTGGGGAGTCAAGCACACCTATGTAGCAGGCCTGGTTATCTTCGTGTTGGCGTCGCTGGCGTGTGGGTTGGCGCCGTCGTTAAGCATGCTGATCATTGCCCGCGTGGTGCAGGGACTGGGGGCCGCGCTGTTGACGCCGCAGACGATGGCGCTGATTACGCAGATGTTTCCGCCGGCGCATCGCGGTGCGGCGATGGGGCTGTGGGGAGCGGCGGCTGGAATTGCCTCGCTGACGGGGCCGCTGGCTGGTGGCGTGTTGATTGAGCTGCTGAGTTGGCGCTGGATTTTCCTTATTAATGTGCCGATTGGCCTGATCGGGCTCGTTTTTGCGTTTCGCTATCTACCGACCTTTGAGACGCACCGCAACAAGATTGACTATCTGGGCGTTGTGCTCAGCGCGATTGGTATGTTCCTGCTGGTCTTCGGCATCCAGGAGGGGGAGAGTGCTGGCTGGTCCGGTTGGATCTGGGCACTGATTGCCGCCGGTGTGGTGGTTCTTGGCCTGTTTACGGTCTGGGAGGCCAAGACGACGGCCGAACCGCTGATGCCGCTGTCCCTTTTTAAGGATCGCAACTTCACCGTCTCCTCGTTGGCCATTGCCGTGATGGGAGCGCTGGTGGTCGCGGTTGGTTTCCCGATCATCCTCTTCGCCCAGAATGCTCGCGACCTATCGACCATCCAAGCCTCACTACTGCTCGTGCCGCAGGCGCTCATTTCTGGTGTCATGGCGCCGTGGACTGGGCGAATGCTGGACCGGCTGAAGTTCCGCGAGTTCGCGCTGATCGGTTTTGGGTCCTCGCTGGTGGGCATGCTTGGGTTCCACTACCTCATCCACGAGGACCTCTCCGTGCTGTGGCTGCTACTGCCGGGCGCCGCATTCGGTGTGGCCAACGCATTTGTGTGGGGCACGCTGTCGACGGCCGCGACCCGCAACATTGACCCGACCCTCGCCGGTGCTGCCTCCGGTGTGTACAACACCATCCGCCAGATCGGCAGTGTGCTGGGTAGCGCGCTGATCGCCACCGTCATGGCTGCGGCGCTCAGCAGCAACCGTGGCGACTTCACCACCGCAATGAGTAACGCCATGTGGTTGCCGGTAGCACTGTCGGCCCTGGGTGTTATAGCGGCGCTGGGGCTTAAGAATCCGAAGTAAAACGCTCCACCATGTAGTCCGCGATACCGACGGGATCGGCTAGGAAATCCCTGGTCGCCCGTACCGCGAGGGTGTCTTCGAAGTGGGTGGTGTCGGCGTCGTCAAGCGAAATGATCGTTGCTTCCGGTGCGGCGAGCAGGATGGGGGAATGCGTCGCCATGATGATCTGTGCGCCGGCTTCTGCGAGCGCGCCGAGACGGCCGAGGAGTTCCAGCTGGCGCAGTACCGACAGTCCGGCCTCGGGTTCGTCGAGGAAGATCAGCGATTCGGCACCGAAGCGGCGTTTGGCCAGCGCCATGATGGATTGGCCGTGACTCATCTGGGTGAGGTCCGCCATGCCGTCACCGCCGGGGAGACTGCCGATCGATGCGTAGAAACGCGCGAGGTTTAAGTGCGCGTCGCCGCGGAAGAAGAACGTATCCGGGGGATTGCGCTTGGTCAGCGCGAGCGGAATCGGGGAGGTGCGCTCCTGCGTTTTAAACCGCGAGCCGCCGTCCGTGTCGACCCCCATCGCCGACGCCAACGCCTCCAGCACTGTCGACTTTCCCTTACCGTTTTCGCCGGTCAAGATGGTAATCGGCGTGGTGAAGGCCATGGGGAAGGGCAACGCGAGCTTTACGACGTAAGCCGGGAGCTCGGCATCATCGTGAATACGGGCCTGGCGGAGGTAGATCATGGTTGCGGCAGTTGGTCGATCTGTTTGAGCAGCTTAAAGCCGTCGGCACCCTCGATGAACGGAACCTCCTTGTTCTCCAGCTTTTCAATTGGCACTGCCGTGCCGTGGGAGAGCACGTGTTCACTGGGCGTGAGGTTGCGGATTGCGATTGCCGCGACCTTATCCGGATGCTCCGCCGCGGCTGTGCCGTAGATGAGCGGGTCGTATTGGCCGTCATCACCGACGAGAATCCAGTTGATTTCGGGGAAGTCAATAAACAGGTCCCGCAGTCGCACCTTCTTATGTTCCTTGCCCGAGCGGAACAGGCCAGTGGGCGTTGGCCCCCAATCGGTGAGCAGTAGCGGGCCCTTCGGCAGGTTGTTTCGGTGCAGGAATTTTTTTAGTGTGCCGAAGGTGTTCCATGCGCCGGTGGAGAGGTAGATGACGGGAACGTCCGTGTCCTCGTCGGTTTTGCTCGCGTAACGACGGCGAAGTTGCGCATAGAACTCGTTGAAGCCAGCGACGGCCTTGCGCTCGTCTGTCTCCTTGACCCAAGAGTTGTAGGCGGCGATGAGGGCGCGCGGCAGCATGGTGACCAGCACCGTGTCATCAATATCGGAGACGATGCCGTATTTGGTTTCCGGGGAGAGGATGAGGACCTCCGCGGGAGTGTCGTTGATGGTGATTTCGTGCCAGCCGGGTTCGAGGCCGTGATTCCGAATCAGCACCTCGATGTAGCCGTTGCTATCCGTGGTGGTTTCCACCGTGCGATTGCCGGCAGTGATGGTGACGGGAAAGTCCGCGAGTTCGACGGTAAAGAACTGCCAAAACCCGCGTTTTTTGTTTCGTTCTTCGTCTCGTTTTTTGGCCGGATCCTTCATGAGGACACGGCCGAGTACGCGAACGCGCTCTGCATTTCCGTACCCGGTGAATCCGATGATTTCCGGTTCCCAACCAGCGTTTTTGGAACGCTTGGCGGCCAGCGCGTTGATTCTTCTCTCGGTTTTGCGGACGACATCTGCCACGGACATGCTTTCCAGGATACGGGTTGACAGGGCGGGGGAGGGTGCGCGTAGGTTGGTCGGCCAAGAGAAAAGTCAACCCTTTAGGAGTGTTCTCTCTTTATGCGTTTTTCCGGTAAGTTCATCGCATCCGCCGCCGTGGCAGCAGGCATGATTGCTGCCCCGACCGCCGCCGCTAACGCTGCATCAGTCAGCGCCTGGGATCAGGTTGCGGCATGTGAGTCCGGCGGAAATTGGCAGACCAATACCGGTAACGGCTACTACGGCGGACTGCAGTTCTCGCAGCAGACCTGGAGCGGCCACGGCGGTGACCAGTACGCACCAACGGCTGACCAGGCCACCAAGGAGCAGCAGATTGAGATTGGCGAGCGCGTGCTTGCCTCCCAGGGTGCTGGCGCATGGCCGAACTGCGGTGGCCCGCTGGGTTAATCCTCCCCATCATCAAAGACTAAATCTGGCACCGCCGCGAATGACAGCCACCACTTCATGTAGTGGTCATGGCGTGCTTTCGTCTTCTGAGTAGCGCGCTTGTCAAAAGTCTGTCGCCCGAACCCGGCTAACGGTCCGGCCGGGACGGTCGCCGCGGTAACGCCGTCGGCAGAGGACCACACCTCTGAGCCGTCCTCATAAGCCGTGATATCCCAGAGCTTGTGGGTTTTCAGGTTGTGGTGCTTCCGGCATAGGCAGTGCAGATTCTGTGTGTCGGTGGGGCCACCGGCTTCGGGGTCTTCCTGGTTGTACGGTGCGATATGGTCAATATCGCACTTGTACGCTGGGACTTCGCAGCCGGGGAAGCGACACGTGCCGTCACGACCGTGGACGCGGGCAACCTGCGCTGGGGTTGGGCGGTAACCATTGGTGGCGCTGTCTGCTGAGAGGCGGACATGCGTCACCTTTTGCATCCACTCTTCCGTGACCAGCGCGCCGAGCCAGCCGGCACCGTCCAGCCAGGCGTCATCACTGTGGGGTTCGCGGAAAACGTTGAGCACAACTTCCGCATTGGTGCGCTGGTGAATCAGTTCCACAAATGCATCCGCCTGCGTCATTTCTTCATTCGCGCGGAAGACCGTTTCAATTGCGCACATGGCGAAGTAGGCGCGATCCGGGCGCAGCGTGAGAATGATTTGGGAGTAGCTGTCGGGGCGTTCCACCAGAGTCACCGATTCCGTATCGGTGATGGTGGGAATTGTGCCGTCGGCGCGAGCACGGTCGTCCAAATCCGCAGCAATATCACCAATTTTGGTGGTAAGCGTGCGAGGACCAATCATCGCTTGACGACGCTTCCGTGGCGTAACCAATGCCAGAATTTTCTTCTCCGCATCGGGTATTTGGTCTGGCTCGATGCCGACCACGCCATGTGCAATGATGCCGAGTTGCCGCATGGATAACGCGTAGCTTTCCCGGGCGTAGGCCGCTAGCTGAGGCATTTTCTCCAGCAACAGACCAATGTCACAGATACGCAGTGCTTCACTGCGGGTGATTCCCAGGCGAACGCTGATGCGAGCGGCATGGTTTTCAACGTCATCATCGCCTGCCGGGCAGCAGGCTTCAATCAACTCAAGGTGGGTGCGGTTAGTAGCCCGCGCGAGTGCTGAGAGCTCATCTTCAGGATTTTCATGAGCCCAATATGGTTCGGGTACTTGTTCGGACTTCATTGGATCCCCCTGGTGTTCCAATGGTTGTCGGTTTTCTTTCGAACTTACTTGCTATCGTACAGGTGCCGTTCTGGTTTGTAAAGAGAAGTGGTGAGAGATTTTGAATGGTTTTTGTAGATGTCGGCTGACCGAAAAAGCGTTTGTTACCAGGTTGTTTGCAGGTGGCGCATGGAGAGTTGCGGAAAAATATAAATAAAACACCCGTTCGAAACTGGAAGCTTGATAATCTCGCATCTATAAAGGCGGAGCTGTAAGAACCAGTGCAGAAACCAGCGCAGAAAACGGGGCAGAACCATGATTATCCGGCAAGCAACACGGGAGGACGCCGAGGCAATCGCGGAGATTTACAACGAGGCCGTAATCAACACCGTCGTCATCTGGAACGATGACACGGTCAGTGCGGAGAATCGCATTGCATGGATGGACGCTCACTGGGACAAGGATTACCCGGTTTTCGTCGCCACGCTTGACGACGAAGTCGCTGGATATGCCACCTTTAGTGACTTTCGTGACTTCGACGGGTTTCGGTACACAGTGGAAAACTCCATCTATGTGCATCCGAACTTTCAGGGCCGGGGCATTGGCGGGGCGCTCCTACAAGTAACCATTGATGCTGCCCGGGAGGCGGGAAAGCACGTTTTGGTTGCAGCAATTGACGGCAGTAATGAGGGGTCGATTGCGCTGCACGAAAAGTATGGTTTCCAGCGTGTTGGGCTGTTGCCTCAGGTAGGGACAAAGAACGGGCGTTGGTTGGACATGTTGTTAATGCAGGTCATGCTGACAGACGAGCAGCCACCCGCTGAGCCGCGCGCTTAGCGAAGGGGCCAACGCCCATAATCGTGGCTGCACCGGGGCCAACCCAGTCGCCGTAGCCGACGAACTCGATGAGGTTGGAATCGACGCTGCGGAAGGGGCTGAGCGCAGGGCGGAAACCGGTGCACCAGATGAGGTGGTCCGCGTGGACGTCGTCAAGCGAAGAGAACATGGGTGTCCAAGTGAGGGCACCGGAGTCGCGGGCTTTGCGGACGGACGGCAGGACAACGATGTCGCCGATACTGTCGGAGGGGCCGGGGTCGGGTTCGCCACGTGCGATGGCGAGTGCTCGCTGACGGTTGCGTTTGAACAGGACGCGACCGTCGACGTCGTCGGGCATCCAGCGCGGTTCGTGGCGGGTGAACCAGGTGGTGTCGATGTCGGAAAGTATCAGTTCAGCGGCGATTTGGGCGCCGGAGTTCGCCGCGCCGACAACGGCAACGCGGGAGCTTTCGAAGGGTTCGGGGCCTGGGTAGTTGGCCGAATGCCACTGCTTTGCGGAGGTCGTGCCGGGGTAGTGTGGGACGAAGGGGCGGTTGCCGGTGGCGGCGATGAGCTGGCGGGATTTGAAGTCTCCGACATCGCTGGTGAGGTGGAAGGTGCCGTCGTGGGTGACATGGGTGACGTTAACCGGACGCTGAACGCGCAGTTCGTAGCGCTTTTCGTAGGAGCTGAGGTAATCAATCACATGGGAAGCGGGCGGGAAGCCGTCATAATCGGGCATCTGGATGCCCGGAAGGTTGGAGAAACCCGGGGTGGAAAATAGTGTCATCGAGGGCCAGACACTGCGCCAGGAGCCGCCGGGAGCCGGCTGATTGTCCAGAATGAGCGGATCAATGCCGTGTTTGCGCAGGTAGTAGGCGGTAGCGAGGGCAGCTTGGCCGCCTCCGACGATGATGACATCCTCAAGCATGGTTCCAGCTTAACTGCGGGTGCCGTGGCTCAAGCTGTACTACCGTTAAACACCATGAGCTCGTTGTTTGATCTTTCGGACAAGCCCATTGACGAACTACCCGGTTACCAGCGCACATTCGCGCCGGGCAGGCTAACTGTGGGGCTCAGTCTGCCCATCGAGCAGGACGCCGAAGCCGAACCCAAGGACGCGCTGAGCAATCAGATTCGGCTGATTCAGAAAGCCGAACGCGCAGGCATCGCGGCGGTGTGGGCGCGCGACATCCCGCTGCGTGTGGAAACATTCGGCGACGTCGGCCAGGTCTACGACCCCTGGATGTACCTCAGCTACATCGCCGCACACACCACTGACATTGCACTCGGCACCGGTGCAATCGTCGTGCCTTTTCAGCATCCGCTGGTGATGGCCAAGCGCGCTGCCACGCTGGACAGGCTTTCCGACGGCCGTTTCCTCTTCGGCGTTGCCACCGGTGACCGGCCCGAGGAGTTCCCCGCCTTTAACCAGGACAAAGGCAAGCGCGGTGACCGCTTCCGCGAGCATATCGAGGTCTATGAAAAGGCTATGAGCACTACCTACCGGCCAATCCGGTGGTCTGAGGGCAAGATGGGCGGATCCGATGTGGTGCCCAAGCCGCTGGCACGCCGAGTTCCGCTGTTGGCCACCGGCTCCTGTCAGCAGAGCCTGGAGTGGAAGGCCGCGCATACCGACGGGTGGTTCATGTACCACAAGGGTTTGGAGATGCAGAAGAAGAACATCGCCAACTGGCAGGAAGCGGTGGCCAAGGAGTGTGGCGTGGACGTGTTCAAGCCCTTCCTGGAATCACTGTGGATCGACCTGCATGACGACCCCGACGCACCTGCGCAGGGCGGTCACTTCGGGTACCGCCTTGGCCGCAACAAGCTCATCGAACTGCTGCACTCCCAGCGACAGCTCGGCATCAGCCACGTCAGCATCAACTTCCGCACCTCTAAACGGGATGCGGAAGAGCAGATTGATGAGCTGATTGAGTATGTGCTGCCGGCTATACAGACTCCGTAGCGCCCTGCCACTGATTAATCCCGCGGTCGACAGCCCACTTGTCGATCTCCGCGAGTTCTTCATCGCTAAACGGTGCAGCGTCCAGGGCGCCGAGGCTGTTCTTCAGCTGCTCCACTGACGAAGCCCCAATTAGGGCGGAGGTCACTTCGTCACGGCGAAGAACCCACGAAATGGCCATCTGTGCCAGAGACTGGCCTCGTCGTAAAGCCATGGCGTTGAGCTCACGGATGGCGGTGAGCGTGTCGTCGTTGAGGAACCCCGAGTTCATCTTGTGCGCCCCGAGACGCGAGGACTCCGGCACGCCGTCCAGATAGCGGTCGGTGAGAAGACCCTGCGCAAGCGCGGAAAAGGCGATGACACCCATGCCTTCGTCGGTGCAGGTTTCCAGCAGCTCGTCCTCGATCCAACGGTTGAACATGGAGTAGCTCGGCTGGTGAATAGTCAGCGGAGTGCCCAGCTCACGGGCGATTTTCTGCGCACGGCGAGTCAGCTCGGGGGAGTAGGAGCTCACGCCGACGTAGAGCGCGCGTCCCGAGCGGACGAGGAAGTCGAGGGCGGCGATGGTTTCCTCGATAGGCGTATCCGGGTCGGGGCGGTGGTGGTAGAAAATGTCCACATAATCCAAGCCCATGCGCTTCAGCGAGGCATCGCAGCTGGCCACGAGATATTTCCGCGATCCGCCGAAGCCGTAGGGACCATCCTGCATGTACCAACCGGCCTTAGAGGAAATGATCATTTCATCGCGATACGGAGCGAAATCCTTGGCCATAATGCGACCGAAATTCGCCTCCGCAGAGCCCTGTGGTGGGCCGTAATTGTTGGCGAGATCGAAGTGCGTGACGCCGTGGTCGAACGCGGTGCGCAGGATTTCACGCTGCGTCTCGAGCGGCCGGTCGTCACCAAAGTTATGCCAAAGTCCCAGCGTAATGGCTGGAAGCTTTAGCCCTGTGTCGCCGGAGCGGTTGTACGGCATGGTTTCATAGCGGTTGTCATTGGCGTGGTACACGTCTGGATATGCCATGTGTTCGAGGGTACGCGGGCTTTACGACGAATAGTTGCGCACGAGGTGGCCTTCAACGGGGCGCGTGGCCAAATGGTTACCCCTGGAAGTTAATAAAAGTGAGCTTGCTGGGGAACAAGTGAGGCGGTTCGTCCGACTAATAGAGCATGACTTCAATAGCCACAGGCGATGCCGCTGGAACGCCAGCCGCAAACCCCGTCGCAAAGACTCAGAAAAATGGTGGGCCACGAGCATTACTGCACCGAATCCATGTCGTTGCAGGCATCCTCGTTGCGCCGCTACTTGTTATTGCAGCTGTCACAGGCGTGGCGTATGCCCTCGCCCCGAGCATAGAAAAGGTGGTTTACCACGAAGAACTAACTGCAACTTCAAGCCTTCCCGCACAGCCTCTGGAAAAGCAGGTTGAGGTCGCGCAGCGCGTGCATCCTGAGCTGCCGGTGACCGCAGTGCAGGTCCCGGAAAAGCCGGGACAGACAACGCGAGTTATGTTCAACGATGAGCAGTTGAAGTCGGAGTCCTACCGACATGCGGTGTTCGTCGACCCAGGCGACCTGAGCATCAAGGGTGACCTGGTGCAATACGGTTCCTCGGCGGCGCTGCCACTGCGGGCGTGGATTTCGGAAGGGCACCGCAGGCTCTGGATTGATAGCAACTTTGGTCGCCTCTACTCTGAGACGGCAGCATCCTGGATGGGCGCACTGGCTATCGGTGGCCTCTGGCTCTGGTGGGATCGCTCGCGCCGCAAGCGGACACAGGGAACAAGTAAGAGGGCGCATCATATGCGTCGTCACGCGAATGTTGGTCTGGCGGTCAGCGTTGGACTTTTGTTCCTGACCGTCACCGGCCTGACGTGGTCGTGGGTGGCTGGAACGGGTATTGCTAAGCTGCGCGAGACGATGGACTGGTATGCGCCGAAACCAGCCGTGACTGCGACTGCGCCAGCGAATTATGACTGGTCAGAGGCGAATAGTGTTATGAACCTCGCACGTGCCGAGGGGCTGTCCGGGAAAGTCGAACTGACACCACCGGAAGCTGGCACGGTGTGGATGGCCAAGGAAGCCCGCGAGGAATGGCGGATGGGCATTGAGACCGTCACCGTTGACGGGTCGACCGGAGCGATGGTCGATCGGATTCATTTTGCGGACTGGCCGCTGCCGGCGAAGCTGACCGAATGGCTGATTAACGCGCACATGGGCATCCTGTTCGGTTGGGTGAATCAGCTGGTCTTGGCTCTGATCGGTGTTGCTCTGCTGGCGATGATTGTGCGCGGCTACGCCATGTGGTTTGGGCGCGGTCGAGGCGGTCGTCCGGGCAGGCTCCCGGCGCCGACGCGCTGGCGGGACATTCGCCCGGGCGTTGCAGCAGCTGTGGTGGCGTTGCTGATTGCCTACTCGGTGGTTGCACCACTGTTCGGTGTGACGCTCGTTGGCTTCGTGATTATTGATTGGGCCTGGCGGAAGCTCCGGAGAGGTTAGTGTAGGTTCTATCGCCTTCGGGTTCCCTGCGTGAGCGGGGATGTTCCCAACAATACATGAGGTAGGCCACCTTATGCAGGCCGTTATCCCCGGATTGTCAGACCTGGAAGCCGCATACAAATTCAAGCGAGCAACCAAGAACAGCGTCGGCAACCCAGAGGATTACTCAATGAACTGGGGCGAACGCTCATTTAAGTCGGATACCGACTTGCACCCCTACACGCTCAAGACCTACCGCGAACAATACGAATCGTATTACCGAATGAAACTCACCGAGCGCGACACCCCCGCCGAGGTGATTACTATAGGTATGCAAGCGCTTTTCGACCCCTACATGTTCGACGCCCTAGATAAGGCAGACATCCTAGACTTCACACTAGGAGCCATGCTTACCCTCAACGGGAAAATGAACGGAAAGGCATAAGCAAATGTCATTTTTTGCAATCCAAGGAACATTGGACACGGGTGAAACATACGAGGTTGCCTGTATCAATGGGCGCATGACAGCCACCCCGGAAATCGTCGATGCAATGGCAGACACGACGGATCTAATCCCCGTGGAAGACATCCCAGACGGCCTGAAACTACCGCCGAAGCACTCACCCTATTCGTGGTGGTGGTTTGGTAAGAGCTTACACACGTCAGGCACCCCACCGCTGGTAACGGGAGTCATGCCGGAACCGCCAGAGGATGTAAAAGCAATCCTCAATGAACCGCACATCGCAGCCGGCCCGGTAAAACAGGAAGAAACTAATCTCAGTATCGAACTTCCGCCAACATCCCCGCTTAACCACACATGGGGAGGAAACAACTTTTAACCACCGAAAAAGGTGAGGGGAGAAGATGGCGCTACTACGCCACCCCCACCAGAAACACACACAACGCGGTAGTAGTAGCTACCGCGTTTATAATCTCTAACCAGACACCCAACACAACACACGGGGAGAACAAAGCATGTCCGCACCAACTTTCACCGAACAGTCCGCCGCATACCGTGAGGGCGCGCAGGCCTACAACGAGGGCAAATCTTGGCGCGATAACCCGCATGCCCCCGAGTCAGGTCTAGCCGCCCCGTGGCGCATGGGGTTCAATACCCGCAAGCAGCAGGCAGCGGAGATCAGGGCACAGCGAGCCGCCACTGCGAAACAGGAATTGGCGAAAGAACAAAACTAGGCTCTGCCCGAAAACGCCCAATCAAAACCTACGCAGCGCCTGCGAGTGTCTGCGCTACATAAGCATTGAGCGAGACTCCTTCGCGGGCAGCTGCCATTGCCAGTTTCCGGTGCAGTGAACTGGGGATTCGGACGTTGAATCGCCCCGAGTAGGAACGGTGACCGAAGGGCTCTGGGACTGCTTCATCGGAGGCTTCCATATCCATAAGAACCTCAGTAACGAGGTCTCGAAGTCTTTGTTCCGCTTCCGACGAGTTTTCAGCTACCCACGACAGTGAAGGAAACTCCAGTACCGTCGCCACATATTCTTGATCAGGTTCTGACCAGAAGACCTGGTAGGTGTACTTTTCAGCAGGATAAGACATTGTTATTTTCCTTCGAGTAGAAGTTTGTCGACGGCGGCTAGTACTTGATTGACCTGGTAGGGCTTTGCTTTCCCATATCGATTTTGAATGTTGACCCGAGGGTCGCCGCGCCACGGTGTTTTGTATGTTTCATGGTCGCCCCCGCGCGAAGGGCGTCGTTCGAAGTAAAAGTCGCAGACCTTCTTCAGATCTTGGTAAGAAACGTTGGCGTTCGAAGCGCGCATAGATGTAAGAATTTTTTCTATTTTGTCCCCCACGTCTTGGATAGTACCATCTGTAGTACCGCCCTGGTCAAGGGGTAAATAGCAACCAAAGCCAAAATTCCCCAAAACATCCCGGTTCCAACCCCACCCAATCTGTTACACTTAGCAAAACGAAACTCAGGAGCTTGGTGTGCAGTACTTTTTCACGGTCCATGGCCGCAGAGATATCAACGCGTATGACTCTGACGAGGAAATGCACGCTGCCTTTGAACGGATTGGACGCTTCAATCAGAAGCTGCAGGACGAAGGTCACTGGGTTATGTCCGGAGGGCTGGTTCCACCAGAGGATGCCATGACGGTGCTGCCGGATGGTTCGCACAGCGATTTGCCGTACTACAACGCGATGACGTTCCCGTCGGCTTTTTGGATCGTCGAAGTTGCAGATGAACACGAGGCCATCAACCTGGCCCACGAAGCCTCAGAGGCGTGTGCGCAGGCCGTCGAAGTGCGCGCTATCGCCGAATAGCACACTTACTCACCGCAGTCCGTGCACTCGGCGCATGATGGTCAACATCGCTTGCGTCGGGATCCGCCGCATGAAGGGCACTGCTACGCTTGCCGACGACCCCCGCGCCACCAGGGCCAAGGGGCGTTCGGCGGCCACCTCGCGCATAACCACCTCAGCAATCTCAGAAGCGGGAATGCCACGTTCCTCATTGGCATTCAACTTCGTCAGCATGCGGTGGACATCAGCAGCGTAAACGGAACCCTCATCGCCATACGTCGTCCGACGTGTGGAAATTCCCGTGTTGATGGCACCCGGCTCGACAACCGTCACCCCAATACCGAACTGCGCGACTTCACCCCGCAACGAAAGCCCAAAGCCGCGGATAGCGGCCTTAGTCGCCACATAGGAAGAACGATAGGACAGCGGTAACCCGCCGAGCATCGAACCAACCAGCACAATTCGGCCACGACCAGCCTCACGCATGCCGGGCAGCAGCTGCTGTAACAGCTCCACCTGCCCCAGAACATTGACCTGGAAGAGACGCTCAAGCGCCTCGCGGGGTAGCTCCTCGAAAGCGCCCGACTGGCTCTCACCGGCGTTGGCGACGACGACGTCGTAAGGCCCGTGAGCGACCACAGCGGCGATATCGTCAGCGCTGGACATGTCGAGCGCCACCATCCGCACGCCCTCGGGGTGCGGCGCATCGGCGCCTCTGCGGGACGTGCCAACGACCTCGAAACCGGCCTTGACCAGTGTCTCCGCGCATGCCCAGCCGATGCCGGAGGAAGCGCCGGTCACTAACGCACGGCCACCACCTACACTCGGCAGCTTCGGTCCGCGGGTGAGATTTGCAAAAGCACCGGTCAGGCCACCAATCATCGAGCCTGCACCGCCTCAATGGTCATGCCGCCGGCGCGGAGGCGGCGGGACAGGGCGTCGCCAAGCGCGACAGTAGGAGTGAGCACGCCAGTGGTGTCCGGCAGATCGTCGTGGACGAGCGCGAGGGCGGCGCTGGAAATCATAATCGCGGTGCCTGCGTACCCTGGGTCTTCCTCAAGGGACACCTTGGAACGCCAGTGAATACCGGAGGTGTCGACCGTGTAGGCCTCGATGGTGAAGCGGCCCTCGGCCTGTGCTTCAGCGCTCGGGCCCTCGCCCGGCTTCGGTAGTTTTTTATCAATGAGCTTGGCCGTCGGCCCAAATGCCATCGCCGCCAGCGCCAACCTGCAGACAGCCGCGAAAGCATTCGCGCGCACGAAAGCCTTCGGACCGCGGCCGACATTGAGTAGCTCGCGGTAACGGAAGGAATCACCGTAATCCGCCAGCATCGCCGAGCGCTGAACAATGCGGGTGTTGAAAGGCGACATGAAGAAGGGGGCTCGCCAGTGGCGGCGGAAGCGCGCCGGACGCAGGTCGACGCCGAACTTACCCTGGTCGGGTCCCGGCTCAGCCAGCGCGTACTGATCGGCGATGATGCGACGCAGCTTGGGATCCTTCTTGGCCTGTTCAAGCTGAACGCGGACCGAATCGATAGTGCCGCCGGAGACACCACCCTTGACATGCTTGAACAGCAGGGTTGTCTCACCGAGCTTGGTGTGGGCCGCCTCGTGGAGCTCGCGGACAGCGACATCGGAGGGAATTGAGTCGAAGCCGCAGGAGTGGACAATCTTCGCTCCGGTCTGCTGCGCCACTTCGTGGTTGTTTGCAATGGAGTCGTGGACGAACAGCACTTCGCCACACAGGTCGACGTAGTGAGTACCGGCCTTGGCACACTCGGCCACCAGGGTGCGACCGTACTTCGCGTACGGACCCACAACGGTCAACACCACCTTTGTACTGGCCGCAAGCTGAGCCACCGCCTGTTGGTCGGCGGCATCCGCAACAATGACCGGCCAGTCCGATACGCCTGCATTCTCCGCGACGTCGGCAAGCTTCTGGGCGTTCCTGCCTGCGAGCGCCACCTTCGTCTGACCGGCGTGTTTAGCCAGATAGTCCACAATCAAGCGTCCCACGAAACCCGTGGCGCCGTAGACGACGATGTCGTACTCGCGGTCGTGATTGCGACCCTGTGGCTGTGCGGAAAAAGTAGTCATGCCTACGAAACTAATAAAACGAAAGCGATACCGCGGGCGAATTAAAAAGGTTTTTCTAGATCCGGGTATTCAGCGATGGGTTTGGCGGGAGGGCTAACGTAGGACAAGTGACTAGCGCTAACGAAAACCCCGAACAGATCGAAGGACTGCGGCCAGAAGATCCCGGATTCCGCCGCGCGCTTATCGCTGTGCTTTTCGCCGGCCTGGCATCGTTCCAAGCGCTCTACGCAACGCAGGCGCTGCTGCCCACGCTTGCCGACGAGCTATCGGTCGACCCCGCCACCGCCGCGCTGACGGTATCCGCCACCACCGGTGGCTTGGCCTGTGCGATTATCCCGGTGTCCATTTTGTCGGAACGCTTTGGACGCAGACGCGTGATCGTCATCAGCGCATTTGTGGCAACGCTACTGGGGCTCGTGGTGTCAATCGCGCCGGGCATCGGTTCGATGATTGCTCTGCGCCTGCTGCAGGGCATTGTCATTGCCGGTGTTCCCGCAGTGGCTATGGCTTATGTCAGTGAGGAAGTCCACGCCGACCATGTCAGTCGCGTGATGGGGCTATATATCTCGGGCACGACGGTCGGTGGTCTGCTCGGCCGTATTATTCCGTCCATTGTGCTGGAGTTCGCCTCTTGGCGGGTGGCGATTGCGGTCTCGGCGACGGTGGCGTTCATCTTCGCCATTCTGACCTGGTACTTCTTGCCGCAACAGCGCAGGTTCCAGCCGAAGCAGCTGTCGTTTGCAGGGGAGGGGCAGGCCATAGCACGGCACTTGCGCGACCCGCGTATTCTCGCGCTGTGCGCCCTGGCGTTCCTGTTCATGGGCTCGTTTGTCTCCCTGTACAACTACCTGGGCTTCCGACTGGGCGATAAGTTCGGACTCTCCCCGGCACTGGCAGGGTTCGTATTTATTCTCTACCTGTCGGGCACGTGGTCGTCGGCACGCGCGGGCGTGTGGGCGAAGACGGTGAGCCGCCGTCGCCTCATCGCCATTGCGACTCTGGCCGCGTGCGTGGGCCTGGGGCTGGCGCTGCTGCCGTGGCTGTCCGCGCTAATTGTGGGCGTACTTGTATTCACGGCATCGTTCTTCGTGGCGCACTCGCTGTCCTCGTCCGGCGTGGGGCTGGTGGCGCAGCGCGACCGCGCCGAGGCGTCATCGATGTACCTGTTCAGCTACTACGCGGGCTCATCGATTGTCGGTTGGGTATCCGGCATGGTCTTCAGCCGCTTTGAGTGGGCAGGGCTGATTCCGTGGCTGGTGGTGCTGTCCTTCATTGCTGGTGCATGTGCTGTGGCGGGGTTGAAGCCGCGGCGATAGGTGGCGAAACCGGCAGCAAGGCGCATTTAGGCACCGCGTAAAGAACCCTTAATGTAAAAAACAGTGATTTTTTACATTAAGGGTTAGTTTTTAGGGCACTATATGTAAAAAGCATCATGTAAAGAACACCGGGGAAAGAAGGAAGTTCGCCGTGAAGCACTATCCGCTTAAGAGGATCTTCCACATGTCCGCACATGATGCGGAACAGACAGTGGAAGGCGAATACCAGTCACGCAAAGACTCCCCGTCGACGATTCAGTGGCACTTTCCGCTGGGGCAGTGGCCACTCTTTTGCTGCATTACAAGCGATCTCGCAGCCAAGATTGAAAAGATTCTGTCTATAGAGCTACAGATCTCACAGTTGTGGAATCGCCTGCCGGGTGCCGCGCGGACTCACTATCTCTTCAATCTGCTCCTGGCCGAGGTGGTAGCCACCAATGAAATTGAGGGGATCCACTCCACACGGCGAGAAGTCGCGGAGGCGTTGGACAACACTTCCGGAACCCAGCACAAGCGGTTCCATGAGTTCAGCCAGCTCTATTTCCGGCTGGCCAACGATGAGCGGATTGAGTTTCCGATAACGCTTAAAGAACTCCGTCAGCAGTACGATCAGCTTCTCGGCGATGAGATTGCCGCCGAAGATGAGTTAGACGGTGAACTCTTCAGGGCAGCAACGGTCACGATTACCGATGGGCAACGACAGGTTCACCGCGGTGTGGAAAGTGAAGCGGCCATTCACCAATTTCTCAATGAGTTCCTGGAAACGGTGAATTCCTCAGAGGACAATCGGCTTATTCGAATCCTGGCAAGCCATTTCATGTTCGAGTTCGTTCACCCGTTTTATGACGGCAATGGCCGGATGGGGCGTTTTCTGCTGTCAGTGGCATTGCGGGAGACACTCTCAACAGCAACAGCGCTGACTATTTCCCGCCAACTCGCTGAGGATAAGGCGAAGTACTACAAGGCTTTTACCACTACGGAAGACCCGATGAACCGGGGCGAAGTCACATTCTTCGTCGAGGCGATGGCTGATGTCATTCTGAATGCACAGCAGTATCTACTGGAAGAGCTGCAGATGAAGTCTTACCAGTGCGAAAGGCTTGAACAGCGGATAGCTGAGCTATCTAACTCGCCCGAGCGGGTGCTGCCTGTGTCGCTTACAGGAAACGAGATTGGCACGCTATACGTCCTGGCACAGGGTCGGTTGTTCGGGCCCGAATATGGAATCAAGCTCGAACACGTCGCTGACACCGTCGGCAAGGAAAAGCGGACAGCGCGAAAGTATCTCGCCGAGTTAGAGGCGGCAGGATTGGCAATGCCCACGAGCCGCCGCCCGCTGCGATTCCAGCTGGCACCGGCGGGAGTAGATCTCTTAGGCCTTGAACCCGCCGACCATGAATCTGTTTCCGGAGCCTACTTCTGACCCACAATCAGCTCAGTGCCATCGGCTGACAGCGGAGCCTGGCCAGCGGGCTTACGCGAGGGGCCAGAAACAACCTGACCAGTAGCAATATCAAAGTGGGAGTTGTGGTTCGGGCAAATCATCACACCATTGCTGACCTCAGTGATGCGACCATTCTGGTGCGGGCACGAACTGGAGAAAGCGGCGAACTTGCCCTCCTCCGGCTGCGTGACGACGTAATTGCCGATAACCACACCGCCGCCAACCGGAATGTCGGCAGCGTCAACCTTCTCCACCGCAGACTTTGGTGCACAGGCGGCTACGAGTGCGCCAGCTGCAGTGGCGGCAGTTCCCAGGAGGAAACGACGACGGGAGCACGGGGAGACATCAGAACTCATGGCACTGAGATTACCTTCATTTGATTACCTTTATTTCTTATACGAGCGTTCACCGAAGATAGCGCGTCCCACACGCACGGTGGTCGCTCCCTCGGCGATGGCTTCGCGGTAGTCGCCGGACATACCCATTGACAGTTCGTCGAGGCTGACACCCTCCGGCAAATCCCCGAGCAGACTGTCGCGCAGATCGCGCAGCTCCGCGAATGCCTCGCGGACATTTGGGTCATTCTGGGCCGCGATGGTCATAAACCCGCGCAGGCGCAGGTTCGGGTACTCGCCATCGGGGCCGAACATGCGGACAAACTCCGCTGCGTGGCTCGGCGCCAGGCCCGACTTCTGCGGCTCGCGGGAGACATTGACCTGAATCAGCACATCAAGTGTGCGCTCGGCATCAGCCAAGCGGCGCTGCAGCGCTCCGGCCACCTTCGGTCGGTCCAGCGCCTGAAACTCATCAGCACAGCTGACCAAGTGGCCGGCCTTATTCGTCTGCAGTGGACCGATGATGGCCATATGTGGTGCTTTCTCGCCGAAGGCCTCCCGGAATACCTCCGCCTTGGCCACCGCTTCCTGGACGCGGTTTTCCGCCAGGCCAGCGCAGCCGGCTGCCGCGAGCTCCGGCCAAGATTCCACCAGGGCGTCGACAGGCACAGTCTTGCTGACGGGCAGCAGACGGACCTCGGAGGGCTGACGCCCGGCTCGTCGGCAAGCGTCGTCGATCTCGGAGCGAACCTTGCGATAGTTTTCCACGAACATACCTCCCACTCTAAGGCCTGAGTAGGAAGAACAGTGCGGTAGTGTCGAATCATGCTCATGGACAGACTCTCGACGCTTTCCGTCATGCAGAGACGGATCTTGGCAATTGTATTTGGGCTGGTGTCGCTGGTCGTTGTCATCGACTTCATCTATCTTGCGGCAACTGCCTACATGATGGACCTCGAGGTCTTCCAAGACGCCGGCTGGGCGCTACGAAGAGACCAGGATCTCTACTCACCAGAGTTTCCCACCAGATCGGGTTTCCGCTTTATCTACCCACCGTTTGCAGCGCTGCTGTTTTACCCGCTGACCTGGGCGGGGCCGGTCACCCTGCAAATCATCTGGACGTTCGCCACGCTGGCGGCGGTGTGGGCGATGCTGTGGATGGTCTTCACTCGTCTCGGCTCTGAGCGTCCGAAGCTGATGGCTATCTGCCTGCTCGGGGTGGTGATGCTGCTTGACCCGCTGCGCGCTAACGTGCTCTTCGGGCAGATTAACGTCTTCCTCGCGCTGCTGGTGGTCTCCGATGTGTTGGGCTTTTTGCCCAAGAAGCTGCGTGGATTGGGCGTGGGTATCGCGGCGGGTATCAAGATCACCCCTGCGGCATATGCGCTGGTGTTCCTCATGCGCCGTGACTTTGCGGCCGTGGCCAAGAGCTTCTGCTGGTTCCTGGTGACCGTCGCCATTGGTTTCGCCGTGCGCTTTAAAGAGTCGATTTACTTCTGGACCGATGAGTTCTTCGCCGGCAACCGCGGTGGCGCCCCGGCTTACGAGGCCAACCAGGCGTTCAGTGGTCTGCTCGCCCGCGCCGGGGTGGAGGGCACTGCGCTCGATATTGGCATCTACGGTTTCTTCCTCTTTGGCGCCATCGCCGCTGCTTTCGTGGCGTGGATCTACCACCGCAATGGCTATCAGGTCGCAGCCCTCGGTTTCGTCGCGCTGGCGGTCAGCTTTGCTGGACCGTACGCGGTCAGCCACCACTGGTCGATTGTCATGGTCTTTGTGCCGCTGGTGCTCTTCGTCCGCGAGATTGGGAACATCGTTGTCGGCACCTTGTTCATGATCGCCCACTGGTGGGCGCCGTACAAGGTCTTCGTGGGCAACGACTTCGGCCATGCCGCGGGCGTGGGGCAGTGGTTCTACGGCAACATGCAGGGAATCATGGGCGGCGTGCTCTTCTTCACCTGCCTGGGCTACGCAATCTACCTCTGGTACAAACCCAGTCGCGTGCGGGCGCAGGCAGTTGCTTAACGACGAGCCTGCTTAACGACGGCGCTTCGTTCTCGCAGTAGCCTGCTCCTCCCACGGGTTCTCCGGCCACGGGTGCTTGGGGTAACGGCCCCGCATCTCGGAGCGAACCTGTGCGTAGGCGCCATTCCAGAAGCTTTCCAAGTCTCCAGTGACTGCGAGTGGTCGCTGAGCCGGTGACAGCAAATGCATTGTCACCGGCTTTTCCAATACCTGCGGGGTCTCCGCCAGGCCAAAGCACTCCTGCAACTTCACAGCCAGGACAATCTGCGCCTCTTCGTCGGTGGGGTCCTCCGGGTACTCCAGGCGAATCCGAGAACCGGATGGGACCTCCAGGCGTTCGGGCACCAACCGGTCGAAGTCCGTAGCCTCCGGCCAGGGCAGCAGGCGGCGGAGGTGCTCGGCATCCAAAGTCGGAGGGGTCGGGCGGTCCAGCTCGCCAGCGAAGAGGAGCTCGGCCTGGGCCGCAAGCCCTGCGGGGGAGACATCCGGCCATGGGGCACCGCGATGAGTGTGGAGAAAGGCCATGCGGCGGCGGAGCTGTTCGGTGTCGCGGTCGAGGTTGGGGGCGGCGTCGGCAAGCGTGTTGGCAAGCCAGGTGGAGTTGGCGGCAATGCACTGCTCGGGCGTCGGGGAGACCTGGCGGGAGGACAGTTCGATGGCGCCGAGCAGGTCGCGCTCGCGGGCGCGAACGCGGCCCTGTTCGACGCGCGCCGTGGTCTCCGTGTGGGCGAGGTGGCCGGCGGCGAGCATGGCAATTTCTAGGTCGATCGCCTCGCCGTCGCGGATTAGCGCGCGGCCGTGGGAGAGCCGCGAGATGTTGGCGGCCGCGATCCACTCGTGGCCGTGCAAGTCAGAACCGCGGGCAAGTTCCGCTGCGGTGCCGCCGGTGAAGAGGTATTCGTCGGAGTTCGCACTGCGCCGTCGCCCGATGAAATCCGGCCAGGCCAGGGCCGTGACCAGCGCGGGGATGTCCGAGGGCAGCAGGTTGGCGGGGGCTTCAGTATCCAGCTCAATGCGGTGCACCTGCTTGGACAAGCCGCGGGCATCGGTGAGTTTCTCCACCGCGCGTGCGACCGCGCCGGCGTGCTCCGGCATCATGGCCGTGGCGGTCAGCAGCGCGCGTCCCATGCGCGGATGCACCGGCAGGGTAGCCAGGGTGCGGCCGAGCTCTGTGATATCACCGACCTCATCAACAGCACCCAGGCCAGCGAGAATGCGGTTTGCAGCCTCCGTGTGGTGGGGTGGTGGGGAGTCGAGAAGCTTGAGTCCCTGCATCCCCGGCGTGCCCCACGCCGCGGCGTCGAGGAGTGCCTGTGTCAGGTCGGCGACCTCGATTTCCGGCGCGGGCCAGGCGGGAAAGGACGCGAACTCCGACTGAGAGACGCAGCGCACCACGATGCCCGGACCCTCACGTCCCGCACGGCCCGCGCGCTGGTTCGCGGAGGACTGCGCACACGAGCTGGTGACCAGGCCGGAGAAGCCACGCGCGATGTCGAGCCGCGGTCCGCGCGCGAGGCAGGCGTCGACAACGGCGCGCACACCCGGCACGGTCACGGATGATTCCGCAATCGCGGTGGACACAATCACGCGCCTACCGTCCGCTTGTCGACGGAACACGCGGTCCTGCTCTTCGGAGCTCTGCTGGCCATGCAGCGTTAGCACTGTCGCATCTGAGGCGTCGGCGATATAGCCTGCGCAGCGTTCCACCTCGCGGATCCCGGGGAGGAAAACCAGCACATCACCGGCGGCTTCCTCCACCAGTTTCCTGGCCTGCGCTGCCACGTGCTGCAGGAAATCGTCGGTCACACCGCGTGCATCCAGCCGCTGCGGGAAGGGTGAGTAGCGAATATCCAGCGGGTGGATTGCCGCCTCCGCAGCCACGATGGGAGCCGGGGTGGAGCCGCCGAGCAAGGCCGCGAACTTCGGCGCATCCACCGTCGCAGACATAGCGACAAGGCGCAGGTCATCGCGAACATCGCGTAGGTCGCGCACCATCGCCAGCACCAGATCGGTGTCCAAGCCGCGCTCGTGCACCTCGTCGATGAGCACCGCGCTGGCATCCACGTCGCCGTCGCGCAGCAGTCGACGCAGCAGCACACCGGGAGTGACAAACTCCACGCGGGTGGCGCGGGAAACTTTTGTGTCGCCACGCACCGAGTAGCCAACTTCCTCACCGAGCTTCGTGCTCGACAGCTGTGCCAACCGCCGCGCCGCCGAGCGCACCGCCACGCGTCGGGGAGCCGTGACCACAATGCGGCCGCCCAGGGTGTTGGCCACCGCCGGCGGAACCAAAGTGGTCTTGCCGGTGCCCGGTGGGGCCTGGACTACTACGTCGTGGTCGCGCACGGCGCCGGCAAGCGAGACGAGCTGCGACGCGAACGGCAGGTCTGCAGAAATGTTCTGCAAATTGAACTGGAAATCGATGCTCATAGAACTGGTAGTAACTCCGGACAGGCGGGTAAAGTGCCCGCATATGCAGGACTTATCTCGTTTTGGTTGGCTTTCAGTGGGGGCGGCGGTCGTCACCATCGCGCTGAAGTTTTGGGGCTACACTCTGACCGGATCGGTGGGCCTGCTTTCCGACGCGACGGAGTCGATTGTCAATCTGGTTGCGGCAGTTGTCGCAATTATTGTGCTCAAGGTTATCGCGCGGCCCGCGGACCGCGACCATGAGTTCGGCCATTCCAAGGCAGAGTACTTCTCGGCCGGGCTGGAAGGTGCCATGATCTTCGTGGCGGCGGCGGCGATTATTTATGTCTCTATCGAGCGTTTGGTGCACCCGCAGCCGATTGAGCAGATCGGCCTGGGCCTCATCGTGACCGTGATTGCCTCGGTGGTTAGTGGTGCGGTGGCGCTGATTCTGCTTAGGGCCGGGCGCCAGCATAACTCCCTGGCGCTGACCGCCGACGGCAAGCATCTTATGACCGATGTGTGGACCTCCGCCGGTGTTCTGGCGGGTGTGGCTCTGGTGTGGATTACTGGCCTGTGGTGGCTCGACCCGATTATCGCGCTGGCGGTGGCCGTAAACATCCTGGTCACTGGTTTCAAGCTGCTGCGCGATTCCGGTAACGGCCTGATGGACAAGGCCATGGAGGGCGAGGACCGCGTGGCGGTGGACGAGATTTTGGCCTCGCACCGCAATCGGAGTCGGGGCATTGACGTTCACGAGATTCGCACTCGTGTGTCGGGGCATCAGCAGTTCATTGAGTTCCATGTGCTGGTGCCGGGCGCGTGGAGCGTGGAGCACGGGCACGATGTGCTCACCGCGATGGAGGATGAGCTGCGGGAGCGCTTCCCGGGTGTGCATATTTCCTCGCATCTGGAGCCAATTGAGGACGAACGCGCCTATGGGGATGTGCAGTTGTAACGCGCGTGAGGCAGCTCGGTAGAGGCTAAAAGATTGCGCAGTACCCAAAGTGAGCTAAATTCCACGAAAGTGCTGAAAGTGATGCGTCTTACACTTTAAGATTGTGTATACAAAATCATGCACTGTTTAAGTCCACTCGAAGGAACTGCATAAATGACCTCCGAAGCCTCAACTACTCCCACAGGAAATATCGGTTTTTCCGCGAAGAGCCCAAAGTTGCCGGAGCCGTGCCCTCGCCAGGACATCATTATTCCGGCTAATGACCGCGTCCTGCTGCGCGGAACCATGTTCCGTCCGAAGGAGAACCCGGAGAACATTTCGAACGGCATCATCACCGTTCACTCCGGTACTGGTGTGCCGCAGGGTTTCTACCACCGTTTCGCTGAGACCGTGGCAGAAAAGGGCTACGGCGTCATCACCTATGACTACCGCGGAATTGGCCAGTCCGCTCTGAAGACTGACCTGAACAATGAAGACATCCGGATGTCGGACTGGATCACCAAGGACATTCCGGGTGTGATCGAGTGGGCCAAGGAGACCTACCCGGACGTGCGGCACTTCGCTGTCGGCCACGCGGTTGGTGGTCACGGCATCGCCTACGCCGGCTCCGAGGGCACCTATGACGCAGCAGCGCTGGTCAACTGCCGCGGTATGCGTATTTCCAAGGTGCCATCCGTGGCGGGCAAGGTCCGCGCATTCTTCATCTTTAACATTCTCGGCCCGATCAGCGGTTTCATCACTGGCCACATTCCGGCGTCGGCGTGGCGTCTGGCTGTTGAGCCGCCGAACGGTGTCATGCGTCAGTGGGCGCGCTGGGCTCGCAAGGAAGGCTACTTCTTCGACGACTCCGAGTTCGACTTCGCTAATCGCTTCTCCAAGGCTCCGCAGCCGTTCCTGTCCATCCGCGTTCCGGATGATTACTGGACTGAGGAGTCCTCGGCAGACCTGATCACCAATGTGATGAGCTCTGCTGAAAAGATTGAAAAGCGCCAGGCTCAGCCGGCTGGTGGCAAGGGCGTGGGCTACGGTGGTTACTTCCGCTCCGGTCACGAGAAGGAGTGGGACGAGCTGCTGGACTGGTTCCAGACCAACAAGGACTAAGTAGGAGGTTTCATGGCGATTGCCAAGGTGGAAACGCCCTTCGGCGCGCTTGGAATCGCCACCTCCGCTCGCGGGGTCGTCGAAGTCAATCTCTTAGGTCCCGTGCTTGACGACGACCCCAGCGCCGCCGACCCCGAAGCGCAGGCGGTGGCGGAACTGGCGGCGCAGCAGTTCCGCGAGTATTTTGCCGGGCAGCGCCGTGAGTTTGCGCTGCCGCTGGACTGCGACGTATTCACGCAGGATTCTTTCCGCGCTCGTGCTCTGACCGCACTGCGCGATGTGCCGTATGGCCAGGTTGTGACCTATGGCGAGCTTGCCGAGATGGCCGGCTCACCCCGTGCCGCCAGGGCTGCCGGGTCGGCCTGTGCCACCAATCCGCTGGGTATTCTGATTCCCTGTCACCGCGTGGTGCCCGCCAGTGGGGGAGCGGGATCTTTCGGTGCCTATGCCGGTGGCCGCGAAATGAAGCGCTGGCTACTCGAACTCGAAGGTTGGCCACCCGCTAATCTCTAATGCATGACTTCACATTCTCCGCGCGACCAGTTCGCCACCGAATTTGAGAACATCGTCCGCAACCGTCGTGCCACACGCGTCTATGCTGACGAACCTCTTAACGACGCTGACGTGCGCCGCCTCCTGGAGCTATCTTTGGAAGCTCCCAGCGCCTTTAACATTCAGTCCCGCGCGATTGTGCGTATCGAGGACCCTGAGGTGCGTCAGAAGGTAGTGGAAGCTGCCGGCGGTCAGAAGCAGGTTGCCAATGCGCCGCTGCTACTCGCTTTCATTGGTGAGCCGACCGGCTGGAAGCGCGGTATTCCGCGCCTGATTGAGACCAACAAGGCCACTGGCCTGTGGGACGAAGTTGCCGCCGCTGAGCGGGAGGCCTCGATGATCTCCTTCCACGAGGCCCGCGAGAAAAAGGGTCTCTCCCGCGAGTTCGCAATCCGCGACGCCATGATTGCCGCTTCTTTCGCTATGGTCACTGCCAGCGCCTTTGGTTGGGCTAGTTCCCCGATGACGGGCTTTAGTGAGCAGAAGGTCAAGGAAGCTATCGGTGCCGGTGACACCGATGTGGCGGTAGCGCTGTTGCTGGCTATCGGTGTCCCGGGTGAGTTCCCGGCTCACCCGGGCCGTTTCGAGTTCGAGCAGCGCGCCTACACCGACCGCTACGAGGCGTAGCGGCCCTACAGCGCGAGCGCTACTTCGACGGCCTGGCGGATGGCACGCTTTGCGTCCAGTTCAGCGGCCACGTCTGCGCCACCGATGATGGTGACATTGGAGTTATCGCCGGTGACGCTTTCGCGATCCTTGTCGCCCAGGCAGTCCAGATTGGATACCTGGCCAGTACAGACAATCACGTTGTCAACTGCGATGACCTGTGGCTTTTCATCGATGGTGATGTGTAGGCCCTCGTCATCAATGCGGTTGTAGGTGACGCCGGTGTACTGCTTGACGCCGGCCTTCTTAATCTCCGCACGGTGAACCCAACCAGTGGTCTTGCCCAGGCCCTTGCCGATGCGGGAGGTCTTGCGCTGCAGCAGGTGCACCTCGCGCTCGACCTCAAACTCCTCAGCCGCGCCAGAGACCGTGCCCGGCTTGGTCAGGCCCGCGCGGAACTCCGCTGGGTCACCGACGCCCCAGGCGTCCTTCCAGGCCTCGATGGTCTGGTTCGGCTTGCGCGTGAGGTACTCACACACGTCCACACCGATACCACCAGCACCGATGACGGCCACCTTGTTACCGGCCTGCTTCGCACCCGAGAGCAGCTCGTCGTAACGAATGACCTTCTCGTGGTCGATACCGTCAATGCCCGGGATTCGTGGGGTGACACCCGTGGCCACAATCACGTGGTCAAACTTGGTTTTGAGCTCGTCGACGTCGGCACGCGTGTTCAGGTGAACCGGAACCTCGAGCACCTCCAGTCGACGTGAGAAGTACTTCAGCGTCTCGCCGTAGTCCTCCTTGCCCGGAATCTGTGCGGCGAGGTTGAACTGGCCACCAATCTGGTCGGCGGCCTCGAAAATCTCCGGATGGTGACCGCGCTGAGCTGCGGCTTCCGCGAAAGCGAGTCCAGCCACACCAGCGCCGATGACGGCGACGCGCTTGGCCTTGTCCTTCGCAACCGGCACGGATACCAGCTCGGTTTCGTAAGCCGCCTTCGGGTTGACCAAACAGGTAGAGCGCTTGTTGGCGAAGGTGTGGTCCAGACAGGCTTGGTTACAGGCGATACAGGTGTTGATTTGGTCAGCCCGACCATCGCCAGCCTTGATGGCGAAGTCCGGGTCAGCCAGTAGTGGGCGGGCCATGGAAATCAGGTCCGCGTTGCCGTCAGCGAGGATCTTCTCCGCAACCTCGGGGCGATTGATTCGGTTGGAGGCTGCGACCGGGACGTCGACAAGCGAACGGAGACGACCAGTCAGATCCGTGAATGCGGCGCGCGGCACGGACGTAACGATGGTGGGGACGCGTGCTTCGTGCCAGCCGATGCCGGTGTTGAAGACATCGACGCCAGCCTCGACCAGACGCTGCGCGAGTTCAGTGGTCTCGGACCAGGTCTGGCCGTCTTCCACCAGGTCAAGCAGCGAAATACGGTATTGAAGCAGGAAGTCTTCGCCCACTTCGGCGCGAATGCGGCGGACAATTTCGATGGGCAGGCGCATGCGAGCCTCGGCGCTGCCGCCCCAGTTGTCCGAGCGGTGGTTAGTGCGCTCGGCCAGGAACTGGTTGAGCAGGTAACCCTCGGAGCCCATAACCTCAATGCCGTCGTAACCAGCACGTTTCGCGAGCTTCGCGGCGCGGACATAAGCGCCAATGGTGCGTGAGACATCAAAGCCGGTGAGGCGATGAGCCTTAAACGGGCTAATCGGTGACTGACCGGTATTGGCGGAGCGAGCCAGCGGACTGTAGCTGTAACGACCGGCGTGCAGCACCTGCAGCACGATGTGGCTGCCGTGGGAGTGCACGAGGTCAGTCACACGGCGGTGATTGTCCGCCATGCGCTTCGACGCCATCATCGAACCGGCCGGAGTCAGCCAACCCTCGATGTTGGGAGCATAACCGCCGGTGACGATGAGTCCCACGCCACCTTCGGCACGCCGACCCAGGTAGGCAGCCAGCTTGGGGATATCACGGGTGCGATCTTCCAGACCGGAGTGCATTGAACCCATGATGATGCGATTGCGCAGAGTTAGAGGACCGACGTCGAGAGGGGAGAGAAGATGTGGGAAGTGAGGCTGGTCAGACATGCAACCAGTATCGCGGTTTTAGCGGCTGTGCATGCGGTGAATCGGAAAAATTCCTGCACAGTTTTATATACGTTTCACGTGGAACATCAGGTGTAAAGCACACGCAGTCTTCGGCGGAGGAAGGTGTCCTATGACTACAGTCGGGGATATCAGTAGACGCAGGTAGCAAGGAGTTGAGCCCTCATGACCTCTGAAACTTCAACTAATGGCAGGAAAGTAGCTGTAGTTACCGGTGCTTCTTCCGGTATTGGTGCAGCCACTGCCAAGCAGTTCGCAGCTGAAGGTTTCCGCGTTGTGTTGGGAGCCCGCCGCGAGGACAAGCTCGAGGCTGTCGCGGAGGAGATCCGCGCTGCCGGTGGTGAAGCGACAGTCTACAAGGTCGACGTCACCTCCGACGACGATGTGGCGGCGCTGGCTAAGGCCGAACCGCGCGTCGACGTGCTGGTAAACAACGCCGGTGGTGCCTGGGGTATGGAGTCGGTCGAAGGTGCTGTCGAGGAAAAATGGCGTTGGATGTACGACGTCAACGTGCTGGGCACCCTGCGCGTCACCCGCGCACTGCTGCCCGCACTGAAGACCACCAGCGGCATTGTGCTCACCGTCGGCTCGATTGCCGGTCGCCAGGTCTACACCGGCGGTGCCGGCTACAACGCCGCCAAGCACGCTGAGCGCGCTCTGGTGGAAGTCCTGCGTCAAGAGGTTGCTGTCGATGGCGTGCGCGTCACTGAAATCGATCCGGGGCGCGTCCACACCGACTTCTCACTCGTGCGTTTCGACGGCGACGAGACCAAGGCCGCAGCGGTCTACGACGGCGTTGAGTCGCTGACCGCCGATGATGTTGCCGACATCATTGTGTTCGCGGCCACCCGCCCGAATCGCGTCAACATCGACTTCCTGCAGGTGACCCCCATCGACCAGGTGGGCGGCGCGAAGCCGAAGAAGTAAACCGACTACATAGAGGAGCCGTATATGAGCATCGATATTGCCGCTGACACCAAGATTGCCCTGGTCACGGGCGCAAGCCGTGGTATCGGCCTGGCGGTCGCCAAGGATCTCTCCCGTGATCACCACGTCATTGTGGGCGCTACCAGTGTTGAGTCTGCTGAGAAGGTGGCATCGCAGTTGCCGTCGGCAAGCGTATTCGTTGCTGACCTGGGTGATACCGACGCCGTAAACGCGGAAGTGGCAAAGCTGTTGGAGACGCTCGGTGGGCGCGGGCTGGATGTGCTCGTGCACTCGGCGGGTGTGTACGTCGATGGGGACGTGGCGGAGGTTTCGCGTGCGGACTGGTCGCGGATCATGGATATCAACGTCGTCGCCGTCGCCGACCTGACCCGCCAGCTGCTGCCGGCGCTGCGCAAGGCGGAGGGCACGCTGGTGACCATCAACTCGGGCTCGGGATTCCGCGCTTCAGCTGGTACTTCACCGTATGCGGCCTCGAAGTTCGCGCTGCGGGCCTTCACCGATGCGCTGCGTGAGGAAGAGCGTGGCGCGGTACGAGTCAGCTCCGTGCACCCCGGGCGCGTCGACACCGATATGCAGGTTCACCTGCAGTCGAATTGGCACCGCGATGATGCGGATTGGCGTTACGACGGCACGCAGTTCATGCGGCCGGAATCGATTGCAGCCGCAGTACGCCTGGCCGTTGATACCGGAGCGGACGCCAACGTGGATGAAATCCAGGTGCGCCCGCGCGGATAGCCGTGTAAAAGGTAGCTGAGATAAGCAAAAAGTGTGCCCATGCGGCGGATAGCCGGTGGGCACACTTTCGTGTACACGCTTCTTACTGAGCGTCCAGGTTCAGGCGCTCGTGCATTGCCTTGACCTCGCGCGGGACAACCTTGCCGATGGCGTTGCGCGGCAGGGAGTCGACGAAGAAGACGCGGTCCGGAGTGGAGTGCTCGGCCAGAGTTTCGCGGACGTACTCGCGCAGCATGTCCTCGGTGAGGTTCTTGCCGGCCTCATTGTCCTCGCGGACGACGTAGAGGAACAGGTCAGCGAAAATCTCGTCGTTTTCGTTGCTGCCGTGGCAGAAGACGTCGGCGATACCCGGCACCGGGCCGAGAATTTCTTCGACCTCGCGTGGGAAGATGTTCTCGCCGCCCTTGATCACCATGTCGTCGGAGCGACCACAGATGTACAGGTAGCCGTCCTGGTCGATACGGCCGAGGTCACCGATCTGGAACAGGCCATCGACGGTGGTGAACTTGTCCTTCTTGTTCAGGTAACCGATGAAGGAGAGCTCCTGAGCGGTGTGGATCATGCCAACCTCACCCGGCTCGACTTCCTTGCCGTCGTCCCCCAGGATGCGAACCTTGGCGCCAATTGCCGGTCGACCTGCGGAGTCCGGGCGAGCTGCGAGGTCCGCTCCGGATGCGATGGAGCACAGGCCGGCCTCGGTGGAGCCGTAGAAGTTACAAATAACCGGACCGAAGCGGTGAGTCAGCGCGGAGACGAGCCAGCCCGGGATGGCGTTACCAGAGGAGACGATGAAGCGGAACGGGCCAATCTTGCGGTTCGGCTCCTCATCCAGAACGTCCTTGATCTGGCGCAGGAAGAAGGCCGCGGAAATCATGCCGTTACAGCCGTACTGCTCACACTGGTCAACAGCCTTCTTCGGGTCGAAGACACGCATGGTGACAATGGTGGAGCCGGTAGCCATACCAATCAGCACATTTGCCCAGCCCCAGGCGTGGAACATGGATGCGGACTGGTGAATGACCATGTTGCGGCGCCACGGAATACGCTCGGCGATTGCCCCCACAGTTGCCGGTGTCTTCGGCTCATTGCGCAGGACACCCTTCGGGATGCCGGTTGTGCCGGAGGACATGATGATGATGCGTCCCTGCTCCGGCTTCGGATCTAACTTGGCGTTCGATGTACGACCTTCTTCAATGAGGTCTTCCATGAACAGGAAGTTCTTGCCCGCGTTCTTGCGGGTCTCCGGCTTGGTCACGGAGGTAATAACGACGGTGACATCGTCGAGGTCTTCCGGCAGATTGCCCAGGAACTCGTCATCGACGAACAGGAACTTGGCCTTGTTCTGGTCAACGACGCCGCGAATCTGAGTCGGGCCGGAGCCGATATTCATCAGCATAATTTCGGAGCCGATGAATCCCTTGATGGCCATCGGCAGGATGATGCCGCGGCCGTTACGTGCGATAACGCCGAAGCTGGACTTCTGGGTCATGCCACGGTCCATCAAGGCGCGAGCCAGGGCGTGAGCGTTGTCCAGCAGCTGAGAATAGGTCAGCTCGCCGTCATCATCGACAAGGGCGAGGCGATCCGGGTAGCGCAGCGCACTCATGGAAATAAGGCTGGCGACGGAGAACTTCAAGCGACGCAGGTAATCGAGGATCTTCGGCGCCGTCTTCGGAGTCATGTACAGGGCGCCGGTACGCAGGAGTGGTGGAATCGACTGGGCAAAAGCCTTGATTTGGAGCCCAAGTGGTACTTCCGGAGCCTTCATTTCAGCTGCCATGGGTGAGAATCCTCCAAGATGATGGACAAGCGATTAATAGCGCCAAGCGACTCTTTAGTCACATTGACACCATCAGTCACGATAGTGCGATTTTGTAACAACCAGACTTTAACAAACCTGTGCCGCGTCAAAAAGTAGTTTCGACGAAGAAAAGTAAAAATACGCAATCAGTGTGCGCAATGCTTTACGACGGATACCTTTTTCGCGAACGGACTCGAGGATACAGTGTTATCAAACGGTTATAAACCGATGGAAAGCGCCGAATGTAACGAGATGATAACACTGTGGTAACGAAATCAATTCTGATATTGACCTATATAACTCTATGAGCCCTGGGGTTTTCGGCTGGTTTGTTTGAGGGGGCGGGCAGTGGCTGAATGGCGGTCGCCCCCAGAAATTAGGGGGCTAGGAATCTTCAAAAAAATAGAAATGTTCGCGACTAGGAGGGGTGGAGGTTGCGAACACGTAGCTAAATAGGTGGCATATTCGCCGGCTTGAGCCTAGAAGCGTGGTGTCGGACCGTGCTGGAAGCGGTTGCCCTAATTCAGGGTTAGAGCGGCAAGCGCGGGCTCATCCTCTGTTGTGCAGGTGGAGAGCCAACGGTCGATGGCATCATACTCCGCCTGCGTGATCCACAGGTGGTATTTGTGTTTTACCGCCACCTGGCGAGCGACATACTGGCAGCGAAATGGTTTGTTGGCGGGTACCCAGGAGGCGGCATCGCTATCCCGCTTTTGTTGATTAGCGGGACCATCGACGGCCAAGAGGTTGAGGGGGTCATTGGCAAAGTCCTGCCGAACCTCAGGTGAGAGCTGCTGTGCTCCCTTTTGCCAGGCGTCGCTCAAGGCTACAACATGGTCGATTTGCACGGCGGAAGAGGTGTCGCGGCCGCGCTGGAACTCAATCATCGTGCCGGTGTAGGGATCCAGTAATTGCCCCGAAACTACGACGCAATCGCGAGTATTTGGTTTGTACTCCTTATTAATAAGGTCACGATTCAAAATGTCGTTCCGTGTGTCACATCCGTTGTGGCCAAACTCGGCAGAGACGTCATCACTCCAACGTTGCCCGAATTCATCGCGCGCATAGCCGGTTTTCGGTGCGCGCCCTTTTATCTCCAGCTGGTTGAGGGCGCTACGGATGCCGTCGATAGGCGATGTGCCGGGCGCTGGGGTGCCGGGGGAGTCTGGGGTGTGGGGCGCTTCAGGAATCTCGGGCGCGGGTTCCGCTGGCTCGGGCGTGAATGCGGGTGCCGGTGCCGGGCTGTACGACTGGCTCTCTGGAGTGGGGTCTATGGGAGCCGTGCAGCCGCTGAGGATTGTCGCTGTGCCGATAAGGAGGGCGAGGCCCTGTAATGGCGAGCGGAAACGACGGTTGGCGAGCATGGAGCTAACCATAGCGGTAGGAGCGGATTGGGTATGGAGGGGGTTTGCTAAAGAATCGAACAACTGTGCGTGGATAGTGGGGGTGGTAGCTCGATTAGGGGGAGTTGAAGTTAAAACCGGTAGTAAAAGCCCGGTTTTTATCGAATGGCACTGTCAACCTAGCTCCTTCGGGGGTGGGAAAATACAGTTACTTCCCTAAATACGTATTGCAATACGCTTAAATGAAAGTACATTGTTAAAACAGTTGGAAATATAGATAACCCGTGTCCCCCAATTGGCACATTGCACCTATAAGGGGAAAACAGCCATGACAGCTAAGACAGCCATGACTCTGACCGAAACAGCGGCCACATTGCCTCGTGGTCCTCAGAGGGAAGGTCTCTACCACCCGTCGAACGAACACGATGCGTGTGGCGTGGCCTTTGTCGCCGACATTTACGGTCGCCAGACCCATGACATTGTGGAAAAGGGCATTCAGGCACTGGTCAACCTCGACCACCGCGGTGCCGCTGGTGCCGAGAAGACCACTGGCGACGGTGCCGGCATTCTCATTCAGGTTCCGGATGCCTACTACCGCGCTGAGCTGAGTAAAGAAGGCGTCATTTTGCCACCGGCTGGCACCTACGCCACCGGTATTGCGTTCCTGCCGCAGTCGCGCATGGCCACCCTCGATGCCATCCGGGCTATTGAGGACATCTGCGCCGAAGAGGGCATCGAGATCTTGGCATGGCGCGATGTGCCGATTAACGCTGGCGGGCTTGGCCAGATGGCCCGCCAGGCTATGCCGGTGCTGCGTCAGCTCTTCGTTACCGCGAAGAACTACGAGGGGCGCCAGCTCAGCGATATTGATCTCGACCGCAAGATGTTCTTCCTGCGTAAACGCTGCGAGCGCGAGCTGGGTGAACAGGGCGCCGGCGAGGGCTCTGGTGGTGACACCGTGTACTTCCCGTCGCTGTCCAGTCGCACGATCGTCTACAAGGGCATGCTGACTACACCGCAGCTGAAGGATTTTTACCTTGACCTGCAGCAGAAGGAAGTCACTTCCGCGCTTGCCATCGTGCACTCGCGCTTTTCCACGAACACTTTCCCGTCCTGGCCACTGGCACACCCGTACCGCTACGTCGCTCACAATGGCGAAATCAACACCGTGCGCGGCAACGAGAACTGGATGCGCGCCCGCGAGTCGCTGATTCGCTCTGGCAAGCTGGGCAATATCGACCGCGCACTGCCGGTGTGCGATCCCAACGGTTCTGACACTGCGCGTTTCGACGAGGCCCTGGAGCTACTGCATCTCGGTGGTCGTAGTCTCCCGCATGCGGTCATGATGATGGTTCCGCAGGCCTGGGAGCACGACGATAACCTCAGCCCGCAGGTTCGCGCGTTCTACGAGTACCATGCCTGCCTGATGGAGCCGTGGGACGGCCCCGCCGCCATCTGCTTTACCGACGGCCAGGTCATCGGTGCCACCCTGGATCGCAATGGCCTGCGCCCGGGGCGCATCTGGGTGACCGACGAGGGCCTGGTGGTGATGGCCTCCGAAGCTGGTGTCTTGGATATCCCGCCGGAGCACATTGTGCAGCGCACGCGCGTACAGCCGGGGCGTATGTTCCTGGTGGACATGAAGGCCGGCCGCATTATTGAGGACAAGGAGATTAAGTCCACGCTGGCCGCCACTGGGCCCTACGAGGAATGGATCAAAGAGGGCCTGGTCGACATCGCCGATTTGCCACGAGAGCGCTACCAGTACATGCCGCATGCCCGCGCGGTGTTGCGACAGCGCGTCTTCGGCATCACCGAGGAAGACGTTGACCTAATTATCCGCCCGATGGCACTCACCGGCGCGGAGGGCCTGGGGTCGATGGGTTCGGACACGCCGATTGCAGCACTGTCCAACCGCCCTCGCATGCTGTTCGACTTCTTCTCGCAGCGGTTCGCGCAGGTGACCAACCCGCCGCTGGACTCGCTGCGCGAAAAGTCCATCACCAGCATGAATACGTTGCTGGGGGCAGAGACCAACATCTTGGAGCCCACTGCCGATGCCGCCCGTCGTATCCGGCTAGAGCAACCAATCCTGGACAACCACGAATTTGTCACCCTGTGTCAGGCGGGCAAGAACGAGGAGTACTCCGAGTTCTGCGCCGAGGTCATCTCCGGCCTGTACCCAGTCGCCCGCGGTGGCCGTGGCCTGCGCAACGCTATTCGTCGTGTCCGCCGTGAGGTCTCTGAAGCCATTGACCGTGGTGCCCGACTGATTGTGCTGTCTGACCGTGAGTCCAACGAGCGCTTTGCGCCGATCCCGTCGCTGCTGCTGACCTCCGCGGTCCACCACCACCTGGTGGAGGAACGCACTCGCACGCGCGCCAGCCTCATCATTGAGGCTGGCGACGCACGCGAGGTGCACCACATGGCCATGCTGCTGGGCTTTGGCGCCGATGCCATTAACCCATACATGGCTTTCGAAACCATCGATGAGCTGCGTATGAAGGACCAGCTCGGTGATCTGACGCTGGATCAGGCCTGCTCGAACTACTGTAAGGCCGCCTCCAAGGGCGTGCTGAAGGTCATGTCCAAAATGGGTATCGCCTCACTGCAGTCCTACCGTGGCGCACAGCTGGCCGACACCGTCGGTCTGTCGCAGGAGTTCCTGGACGAGTACTTCACCGGCGCTGTTTCTCCGCTGGAGGGCATTGGCCTCGACGAGGTCGCAGAAGACGTTGCAGCTCGTCACCGCAGCGCATTCCTGCCGCGTCCGGAAGAGCAAGCACACCGCGAGCTGGATCTCGGCGGCGAGTACAAGTGGCGTCGCGAAGGCGAGTACCACCTATTCAACCCGGAGACCATCTACACGCTGCAGCATGCGACCCGCACTGGTCAGTACGCGGTCTTCCGCGACTACACCAACAAGGTCGATGAGCAGACCAAGCAACTGGCAACCCTGCGCGGCATGCTCGAGTTCGCCTCGGACCGCGAGCCGATCGACATTGATGAGGTCGAGCCGGTTTCCAGCATCGTCAAGCGTTTTTCCACTGGTGCGATGAGCTACGGCTCCATCTCTGCGGAGGCACATGAGACGCTGGCCATCGCTATGAATCGCCTGGGTGCGATGTCCAATTCCGGCGAGGGCGGCGAAGATCCAGACCGTTTCGAGATGGAGGCCAACGGCGATTGGAAACGCTCTGCCATCAAGCAGGTAGCATCGGGCCGCTTCGGTGTGACCAGCCACTACCTGTCCAACTGCACCGACATCCAGATCAAGATGGCCCAGGGTGCAAAGCCCGGCGAAGGTGGCCAGTTGCCACCGAACAAGGTCTACCCGTGGATTGCGGAAGTGCGCATTACCACCCCGGGCGTGGGTCTGATCTCGCCACCACCGCATCACGACATCTACTCGATTGAGGATTTGGCGCAGCTCATTTACGACCTCAAGAACGCCAATCCGCGCGCCCGCATTCACGTGAAGCTCGTCTCCGAGCAGGGTGTGGGTACTGTCGCCGCTGGTGTGTCGAAGGCGCATGCCGACGTTGTGTTGATCTCCGGCCACGATGGCGGCACCGGCGCCTCGCCGCTGACCAGCCTCAAGCACGCCGGTGGTCCGTGGGAGCTGGGGCTCGCTGAAACCCAGCAGACCCTGATGCTCAACGGGTTGCGCGACCGCATCCGCGTGCAGTGCGATGGCCAGCTCAAGACCGGTCGCGATGTCGTGGTCGCGATGCTGTTGGGCGCTGAGGAGTTTGGTTTTGCCACCGCTCCGCTGGTGGTTGAGGGCTGCGTCATGATGCGCGTCTGCCACCTGGACACCTGCCCAGTCGGTATTGCCACCCAGAATCCGACGTTGCGGAGCAAGTTCACCGGCCGTGCCGAGCACGTGGTCAACTTCTTCACCTTCATCGCCCAGCAGGTCCGTGAATACCTCGCTGAGCTGGGTTTCCGCACCATCGATGAAGCGGTCGGACATGCCGAGTGCCTGCGTCCGCGCAAGAATTTGGGCAACCTTCCGCGCGTCGCAAAGCTTGACCTGGAGCGAATCCTGCACGTTGCCGAGAGCCCCTTCTTCGTGGACCAGGATTCCTACTGCACGAAGGCGCAGGACCACGGGCTTGAGGGTGCGTTGGACGAGCGCCTCATCGACGAAGCGCAGCCCGCACTGCGCACGGCGCGCGCGAATGGGTTGGCGCCGACGCCAGTGGCGCTGCACCACGCCATCAGCAATGTGAACCGTTCCGTGGGCACGCGGCTCGGGTACGAAGTCACCAAAGTCGCAGGTAAGCAGGGGCTTGCCGACGACTCCATCGTCGTCAACCTGCTCGGTTCCGCCGGTAACTCGCTGGGCGCGTTCCTGCCGGCCGGTGTGACTATCAAGCTGGAGGGCGATGCCAACGACTTCGTCGGCAAGGGTCTGTGTGGCGGCAAGATTGTGGTCCGACCTTCACGTTCGGCCCCGCCAACCGCGGATGTGGCTACCGACACGATTGCCGGCAACGTCATTGGTTTCGGTGCCACTAGCGGTGAAATCTTCGTTCGCGGCACCGTCGGTGAGCGCTTCTGCGTGCGTAACTCCGGTGCGACGGCTGTGGTCGAGGGTATCGGTAACCACGGTTGTGAGTACATGACCGGTGGCCGCGTCGTAGTGGCGGGTCCGGTCGGTCACAACTTCGGCGCCGGTATGAGTGGCGGTATCGCTTACCTGCTGGATAACGAGGCGACGCGAGCGAACATCAACACCGAGTTGGTCGACATCGTGCCTCTCGACGATGAGGACATCAGCTGGCTGGAGGCAACGCTGTCGAAGCACCGCAAGCTCACGGGTTCTAAGACTCGGTTCCCGGCTGCACAGTTCATCAAAATTATGCCGCGTGATTACGCCCGAATTCTCGACGTAGTCGCGAAGGCAAAGGACAACGACGCTGACATCAACGAGGCAATCATGGAGGCAGTAAGCAATGGCTGATCCGAAGGGTTTCATGAAGTTCCAACGCGAAGAGCCTGCTCATCGCCCGGTTCCGCTGCGTCTGATGGACTGGAAAGAGGTCTATGAGGAGGCTAGTCAGGAGCACCTGCAACAGCAGGCTTCTCGCTGCATGGACTGCGGCGTGCCGTTTTGTCACTCGGCCTGCCCTCTGGGCAACATCATTCCGGAGTGGAATGACCTGGTTCGTCAGAACCGCTGGCAAGAGGCTTTCGAGCGCTTGCACGCCACCAACAACTTCCCGGAGTGGACGGGCCGACTGTGCCCGGCACCGTGTGAGGGCGGCTGTGTGCTCGGTATCAATGATGATGCCGTGACCATTAAGAATATTGAGCTGGCCATCGTTGAACGCGGCTTCGATGAGGGCTGGGTGCAGCCGATTGTGCCGACTTTCGACACCGGCCAACACATCGCTGTCATCGGCTCCGGGCCGGCGGGCCTTGCTGCAGCACAGCAGCTGACTCGCGCCGGGCATGATGTCACGGTCTTCGAGCGCGACGACAAGATTGGTGGTCTGATGCGCTACGGCGTGCCGGACTACAAGATGGAGCAGCGTTTCCTCGACCGTCGTCTCGAGCAGATGGAAATCGAGGGCACTGAGTTCCGCACCAACATCTCACCGACGGCTGCTGACCTGGCCGAATTCGATGCAGTGGTCCTAGCTACCGGCGCGTCACTGGCCCGCGACCTGCCTGTCGATGGCCGTGATTTGGAGGGTATTCACCAGGCTATGGAGTACCTGCCGGGTGCCAACCGCGTTGCCGCAGGCGAGCTCGACACCCCGCCGATTGATGCGAAGGGCAAGAAGGTCGTTGTCATTGGCGGCGGTGACACCGGCATTGACTGCTTCGGTACCGCGCTGCGCCAGGGAGCGGCGTCCGTCACGCAGTTCGATATTCGCCCGCGTGCGCCGAAGTCCCGTGCGGCGTCGACTCCGTGGCCGATGTATCCGCTGGTCTGGCGTGTGGCGACTGCCCACGAAGAGGGCGAGTACACCATCACCGGTTCCGAACCACCAGAGGTTACCGAGGCACTCGGCTTCAACGCTCGCGTCACCGGCGAGACCCTGGGCAAGCGCGTCTTCAACGTCAACACCGTCTCCTTCCACGGCGAGGACGGTCACGTGACCGGCCTGTCCGCCAACGAGGTCGAGGTCATCGATGGCAAGCGTGTGCCCATGGAGGATACGGATTTCGAGCTCGACGCCGACCTAGTTCTCATCGCGCTGGGCTTCTCCGGTCCGGAGCGCGGCAGTCTGCCCCATGAACTGGGGATTCAGTTCAACGATCGCGGTGTGATGATGCGTGACGACGACTACCTCGCCGTGCGCAGCGACATCGAGCAAAACTTCGACGGTCCGGTGTTCGTGGCCGGTGACAATGGCCGCGGGGCCAGCCTGATTGTGTGGGCTATCGCCGAAGGTCGCGCCTGCGCCGAGGCCGTGGACCAGTACTTGATGGGCGAGTCCAATCTGCCGCGCGCTGTCGAGCCGGAGGATGCTCCAATTAAGTTGTAAACCCTGGTTTAGTTCACCACTATGTTGCCGCGTGCCCCCATTTCGGCATGCACCATCTGGTGGTCGACAAAGCGGTACGTGCCAGGCTCCGGGAATTCGGCCTCAACATAACCACCCTGCGCGGCACCGAGGTCAAGGGCTTGGGCACCGCCCACGCCGTCGTCAAGCAAAAGCGCGCCCTCCTTGTACACGCGATGGAACTGCGTGCCGACGATATGGAAGCTCGTGCCCTTGTTGGGGCCGGCGGCAAGTACCCAGAAACGTACCGTCTCACCTGCGCGAATGCGAATTGGGTGGGTGAGATACTGGTCGGGGTAGCCGTTGAACTTGTAGATATCGGGGTCCTCGGCCATGGTCTTGTCGGCGTCGGGGCCGTCCTCGCCCCAGTAGCTTTCCGACTGCACCAGAAGAACCTCGTGGTCAACATCAGTGAGATTCGGTGGGTCGATGATGACGGCACCGTGCATACCGGCAGCGATGTGCATGGACATGGGCATGGTTGCGCAGTGGTACATCCAGATGCCCGCGCGGTCAGCACGGAAGCGGTACTCAAGCTTCTCACCAGGGGCGATGTCGCGCATTGGCTCGTCCGGCGAAACAATGCCGGCGTGAAAGTCGATGGAGTGACTCATGGTGCCGTCATTAATGAGCGTGACGACGAACTCGTCGCCCACCTTGCCGCGCAGAGTTGGCCCCAGCGGTTTGCCGTTGAATACCCAATGCTGCTGCTCGACGCCAGGGGCAGCGTAGCCTGTGAATTCGCTGGCCCGCAGCGTGACGTGGTGAACCGAGGCGTCCTCGGCGGGTTCTAATAGCGGGTTGATGGTGGGCGAGTCTGGGCCGGGTTGCTCGCCGACATTCCCGAGTGCGCCTGGTGTAGCGTGGTCGGAGTGGCCGCTGTTCCCGGTGCGGTGTGAATGATCCGAGCCACCTGCATTGACCGTGAGCGTCATGCCCATCTGTCGGTGACCAGCAATGGTGCACCAGCCGTCAATGTCACCGGGAACAACCGGCACTTCAATGGTGGCGGAGTTGCCAGGGGCGACACGTCCGGTGTCCTCGCCGGTGGCCAAGCGCAGATCGTGGACCTGGGAATCAGCGTTGACCATGGTGATGACCAGTCGGTCGCCGGGGTTTGCCTCTATAACGTTCGGGGTATAGGTCATATCGTTGGCGGTAACCGTGACCTCGACGGTTTCTCCGGTGGGCGCAACATCGCTGGTGGTTTCAATGCTTCCCGTACCGCCACCGCTCAGCGCAACACCAATAGTCACTACCAGGCCCAATACAGCCAGAGCGGCGGTAGTTTGAGCACCGAGTCGACGTGCAGTTGCGTGCAGTTCGACCGGCTTCGGCGTTGCTTCTTTGTTGGCCCGTGCCTTCTGACTTTCTTTCAGCGCACCAATCTGAGCCTTCGCGGCACGGCCGACAAGTGGCAGATAGGACACCAAGGCAAGGGAGACCATTGCGGAGACCGCTACTTTGGTCCAGGACGGCAGCGGCATTAGCCACAGTGCCAGACCAATATTGATGGTCGACCAGCGGAATGCTCCCGCGCGGTCAAGTTCCTTCATACCGGCGGAGACTGGACCAGCACCTCCGCCGATGGTAGCGGGCAAGAGTTGGCTCATCATGCCGATAAGCAATTGTGCGCCGAAACCGATTACCAGCGGCAGCGTAAGGGATGAGATTACGAAGCTGCCGTCAAGCGCCTTGACTGTGGCAACTGTGAGTGTGCCGATCAGCCAGACGACCGCAGCCGCAACAGACAGCGCCGGGTAGCTGAGGCGGTCGCGGGGGTCTTTAGCGACAGTCATGACGTTGTGCGCCCACGGAATGGCGGCTATGACCCAGCCGATAGTGATGATGCCAAGGCCGACGGAGGCGAACCAGTTGAAGCTGGTCAGTGCACCGATTGTGGTAGTCGCGATACCTATGAGCTGTACTGCTAGTGCCAGCTTCGGGCGGGAATGCGGCGACATCTGGGTTCGCCACAGCGCTGGGAACATGGTGATGAGCGTGCCGCAGGCCGCGAGCCCGAGGAAGCCAATGAGGTTGATGGCTTCATGTGCCAGTAGGAGGTCGTCGTGAAGCGCTTCGCCCTTCGGAGATGCGAGGATGGCGCCGAGCGTGGCGCCGATCGGCAGTAGGCATGCCGACGCGACGTAGTACGCAACGGAGATGGCGAATGGTCGATTGCGCTTCGCTACCAGGTCGCGTCCGAGGGAAATCGCATGCCATGCGACGGCGACGCCGACGACCGCTGCGCCGGCGGTGGTCACTGGCCACCAATCACCCAGCTTTCCGATGACTGTTGTGCCAATACCTACGTTGAGCAGGTAAATGTTTGCTAACTGAATGTGCCGATTGCCATCGGGCACATCGATTTTCAGTAGTTTCTCGGTGAAGTGGCGGCCCCAAATGAGGATGGAGTTGGTGACGGCGCCGAGGGTAAAGAGGTGCACCAACAGCCAGCGCCCATCGGAGACAAATGGGTGGACTAATGCGGCCACAATGATGGCAGCGAACCACCAGCGCACCGGCATACTGGCCTTGCGATGCCAGGACATGCGGTGACTCTTGCCAGGTTTAGAAGGTGGTTTGGTTGTGGGGGCTTGGGGTTCTGGTGTGGCGGGCGACGACATATATCAATAATACGCATACTAGTTGCGTATTTAATAGGGGTGCATGTAAGAGTGCTTTTATTTGGGCAGGTCTTCGCCGTTTTTGTAGGCCTGCCAGAACTGTGTGGTCTGCTGTGTCCAGACCGCATTGACACCATCGTCGGCAGGGCCTGTCGGTAGTGTCGCGGTGGACACCGGTGTGGACGCGGCGCGCTGCATCAGGCTGCGGACATCATTCAGACTGACAGTAGTGGCCGTTCCATTAGTTAGGGCGGTGAGGAGGGCAGTGAACTCCTTCATGGAGTTCACGGAGCCGCTGCTGTCAATGATTCCTTCGCTGCGGTAGTAATCCAGTAGCGCTCCCAGAATTTCCTGCTGGTGGTTGATGCGCGAGAGGTCACTGCCACCCGTTTCGGTCTTGCGAGCGCGAAGCTGTGTGACCACACCTTGGCCGGAAAAGTGCTGCTCACCTTTGCCTTCGCGGACGATGCGACCGCCGTCATCGACGGGGAGGTCTGCGCCGCCGAGGCTATCGATGATGCCGGTGACACCGTTGAAAGTGGTGGCGATGGTGTCATCGATGGGAATCCCAGCTTCTTCAGTAATCGCCATGGCTGCGCAGTCCATGCCCGCTTGGGCTGATCCGCGGTCATCGACATCGGCGACGGATCCGTAGGCGAATGCGGAGTTCAGTTTGTCCTTTTTGCCGGAGTGCTCGGTGGCGTGAGAACCAGCGCAGTCGGGTAAATCTACCAGGGAATCTCGCGGCACAGAGACAATGTCAATCCACTCCGGATCGTGACGCATACGCATGAGCATGATGACATCTGAGCGGTGTCCCACCATGGATGAGTCTTGACTATCGACACCAAGGATGAGCAGTGTCTCTTGGTGCGTGGCCGATGTGTCGGCGACGTTCTGTGTCTGACTCATCCGGTTTTGAATCAGCATCAGGGTAGCAAGCAACAGCGCCATCACCGTTAGAACTGAAACGGCAGTAATCAGTGCAGCAAGGAAGGGCTTTCGGATGATGAAAGCGCGTGCCCGACGCGTTGATGATGTGCTCACGGGGGAAGTGTAACCCTTTTGTCAAAAACGATTGTTTGAGTATTCACGCAAATACTTCCTTGAATAAGCATCTCAATAAAGAGGTGATTTTGCATTAATTGCAATCGTCAGGAAGTGGTTACGTTAGAAGTTAGTTTGTACAGCTAGTTATATGAATGTAAACAGATTGAAGCTTCGGTAAATAGTTGGTGAAACATTGTTTTACCAGGGAGAATGATGGGTGGAAAGGGTGGCTTTTTGGCTACCCGAACGATGGGGTAGCCCTTTGGGGTAGGAGCTGTAAATGTAGTTTATATCGCATAGTATGCCAAGCCTGTGGAACGCATTGTGCGTTAGGAAATTTAACCAGCAGTAAAAGGCATAAGAATGTTTATCCGAGACTGGAAGCAGCTCGCCTGGTGTGTATTTGATGTACTCGCTTGGCTGGTTGCGCTGTCCGCCGCTAACGGAATCGTCCGCGGGGAATTGGTATCTTTCTCTGAGATATCAGGCACTAATTTTTTGGTTGTCGCCGTCGCCGTAGTCGTCATTGTCCTGCTAGGCCTGCTGCTCGGGGAGTACACTAACCCGCAACGCGTATGGCCCGGCAGTCGAACTGAAGATATTGTTCTGCTGACCATCAGCATGGGTGGCGCTACCGCAGCCACTGGTTTGGCTCAAATTCTGAAGACCGTCCCGGAAATTGCGTGGTACGTTCCGTTCGCCGGTGGGTGTGTCGCAACTTTGGCAAGTATCTATACCCGAACTCTCGCTCGCTGGATCACCAACAACTTTGGTTCCCGCCAGACGGATGATCGCTTGATTGTTCTCGGTGCAGGCCGTCGAGCCAAGTTTTTTATTAACAGCCTTACGGATTCCGGTATTTCCCGTGAGAACCGCTTCCACTTGGTTGGAATCGTCGATCCCGAAGAAAGCGGCGAGAACCATATTTCTCGTATCCATGGTCTCCGCGTGATTCGTGGCATTGATCAGCTGGGCGAAGTCGCATCGCGCACTTCGGCGGAGTCGGTCATTATTGCGACTGATGAGCCACTGTCCACTGAGTGCATCAACGTCCTCAACCACATTTGTGAGGAATCGTCCCTGCGCCTGCTCATTCTGCCGCCGGTGGAGGAGTACTCGCGCCACCGTGGCGCTGTCGCTACCTCGCAGGTGCGCGAAATTAACATCGCCGACCTCATTGGCCGTCAGCCCCTACACCTGGATGAATCCAAGGTCGCTTCGATAATCCGCGGTAAGAAGGTGCTGGTCACAGGCGCTGGCGGTTCTATCGGTTCCGAGATCTGCCGACAGGTTCACCGCTTTGAGCCAGCAGAACTTATCATGCTGGATCGCGATGAGGGCGGCTTGCATGCCACTCAGCTGTCGCTGACGGGTTCGGCGCTTCTCGACGGCTCCGATACCGTCTTGGCTGATATCCGTGACGCGGAAATGCTGACGCAGATCTTCACCGAGCGCAAGCCCGATGTTGTCTACCATGCTGCAGCTCTCAAGCACCTGCCGCTGCTGGAGAGCTACCCTGCAGAAGCAGTGCAAACCAATGTCATCGGAACCCAGAACGTCCTGGATGCAGCCGCTGCGGCCAATGTTTCAACCGTTATTAATATTTCCACGGACAAGGCTGCGAACCCAGCCTCGATTCTGGGTGAATCCAAGCGCGCCGCAGAACGTCTGACTGCGCACATGGGGCAAACTCACGAAGGTGTCTGGGCATCTGTCCGATTCGGTAACGTGTTTGGCTCGCGTGGCTCGGTCATTACGACTTTCCAGCGTCAAATTGAAGAGGGCGGCCCGGTTACGGTGACGCACCCTGACGTTCAGCGCTACTTCATGACCATTCCGGAGGCATCGCAGCTGGTGCTGCAGGCTACCGTTATTGCAGAGTCTGGTGAGACTCTGGTGCTGGAGATGGGTAAGCCGGTCAAGATTGCTGAGCTGGCGGAGAACCTTATCAGGCTCCATGACGCAGACGTAGAGATTGTCTACACGGGTCTTCGCGAAGGTGAGAAGATCTCCGAGGACTTGGTTGATGACCGCGAGGTTCCCAAGATTGGTGATCGTCATCCGCTGATCACTGAGGTACGTGTTGAGCCGGAACGGCTGAATTCGCGGATTCTCCCGTGCACACATAATCACGATGCTGCACGTCGTTGGCTTGCAGAGCACGGTGGGGCGCAAAGCAGTATTGCGGCGTATCCCGCTGATGCACAATCACTTGCAACCGCTAGCTCGAAAGCAAAACAGTTAGGATGACTCCCCACCGTGACAACCACCAGCTCCTCTAACTCCGGGCAGCTGGCGCAAAGAGTTCGAACAGTTGCGACGATTTCGGCAGCTTCAGCGCTCGCCGCAGTCGTCGCCTTTGTGGTCAGTATTCTTTCCGCGCGAGTGCTGGGGCCCGCCGGTCGAGGCGAGGTCGCTACCGTTTTGCAGTTCGCCTATATTGTGGCGCCCTTCGTCGGCTTTGGGGCCGATCGGCTTTTGCTGCGCCGCGATGATTACGACCACGGTCTCATTCCGAGTGGTTTCGCCATGACTGTGGTCGCTCTGATTGCCTGTGCCATCGCAGGTGTCGTCTACGGACCGTGGACGGCAATGGCCGGCATTGTCGCCTTGGTTACCGTGTCATTTTCCATGCTTCGTGCGATGGCTATCAGCCGCCATCGAGTGTCTTTCTTCGTCGCAGTATTCGTCTGTTTCCAGGGCTCAGTGCTGCTGATTAGCACTGCGCTGTATTTCGCTGGAGTCGAGGACTGGCGCTGGTGGGCTGCGGCCTACATCTTCCCGGCGCTGCCCCTGGCAATCTGGTCGCTGGCGAAGTCACGCGAGCATACCGATTCCCGTGTCGGCGGAGTGGTAGAGACGGCTCGTACAAATGCCCCGTTCATCGCATCGGGTCTCGGACCGCTGACGACCACACGCTTGGGGCGCGTTTTACTGCCGGCGCTGGCCTCGCCGGCGTCGTTAGGCCTTTTCGTGGTCGTGGCGACGGCGACAGAGCCGCTGTACTGGGTCGCGCAGTCAGTCGCCGATCAGCGCACCAGCGACCAGAGGGGTCGCGAACTCACCCCGTCTCGTGTGCTCCGACACCTTGGCATAGTCACTGCAGCGTACGGCGCGCTTGGTGCGCTCGGTGGTATGGCACTCTACTTCCTCATCGTGCCGGTATTCGGCCATGAGTTTGAGCCTGCTCGGGAGTTGGTGCTGCCACTGACTATCGCGGCCGTGGTGCTCGGCTGCTACCGACACCTGTGCGGTGAAATTCTCGGCAGCGACAATCCCCGTCGAATTGGCCGAGTGGAGCTCATTTCCGCCGTTATCGCTGTCATTTGTTACCCGATTGGCATTCTTCTCGGAGACGCCCTCGGTCTCGCGTGGACCAGCGCAGTTGTCTACTTTGCAGCAGCCGTTGTTGCCGCAGTGGCGTTGATGCAGCCGAGCAGAGGCCCGAAAAATCCATCAACCACCAACGAAGAACTTCCCGTCGACGTAATCGAGGAAAGCTAAACAATGCGAATCACTTATATCCACCAGCACTTTGTTCTCCCCGGTGAGCCGGGTGGTTCCCGCCCCTACGAGTTTGCCCGCCGAATGGCCGCTGCAGGCCACGAGGTGACAATGATCTGTGGTCGCGATGAGGCCATGGATAAAACTGTTGATGGCATCCACGTGCGTCGTCTAGCGATTCCGTACCGCAATGAAATGTCGAAGCGCGAGCGCATCGTCAGTTTCTTCAACTTCCTGGTGCGCGCTTCCGCGGTTGCTGCCCGTGTGCCTGCCGACGTGATTTACGCGTCCTCGACTCCGCTAACTGTGGCGGTTCCGGGAATTGTGGCGAAGTTTACCCAGCGTGCGCCGTTGGTGGCGGAGATCCGTGACCTGTGGCCAGAGGTGCCAATCAAGTTGGGCTACCTCAATAATCCGGTGGCGATTTTCCTGGCCAAGCAACTGGAGAAGGCATTTTATGCGGCATCGAGCGAGGTCGTGGCGCTGTCGCCGTCGATGGCCGATGGCGTCAAAGAGGTAGCTCCGAAGAAGTGCGTGACTGTCATTCCGAATGCGTCGGACTTTGAGCGTTTTGATGTCCCGGTCGAGCAGCGTGCAGCTTTCCGTAAGGAGCAGGGCTGGGGCGATGACGTGGTGGCGGTCTACGCTGGTGGTTTTGGCATGTCCTACCAGCTGGAGTGGCTTGTGGATTTGGCGGCGCAGCTGCGTCGTGATGGCGTGGAGAATGTGCGCTTTGTCCTGCTGGGGCAGGGAAGCGACTCGGATGCGTTGTACCAGCGCGCTGAGAACGCTGGCCTCGATGCCGATGCGATGTTCCTCGGCCGTCAGCCGAAGGAAGATGTCGCCAAGTACGTGTCTGCCGCCGATATCGCGCTATCGCCGCTGCGTGATGACCCCTGCCTGGAGGGCAATTCCCTGAACAAGGTCTTCGATGCCATGGCCGCATCGCGTCCGGTGGTGTTCAACCACGGTGGCTGGCTGGAGGAAGCCGCAACCGAGCACGATGCCGGCTGGCGTCTCTCGCGCGATATTCCGACTGCGGCCAAGCGATTCGCTGAGATCATCTCCGACCGCGAAGAGATGCGCGCAGCGGGACAGCGAAACCGCGAACTGGGTGAGAAGCGTTTTGCTCGTGACAGCCTGTACAACCAGCTCATCGAGGTACTCAACCGCGTTCGAAAGGTTCAGAAGTAATGACTAACGCCGACACTAACAAGCCCAATGAGCGGATCTTTCTTTCGCTCGCGACAGTCACCGAAGCAGAAGAACAGGCCGTCGTTCGTGCACTCCACTCTGGTTGGGTGGCTCCGTTGGGTCCCGAGGTAGACGCGTTTGAAGCGGAGATTGCCAAGCGCTGCGGTGTTGAGCACGCGCTCGCGCTGTCGTCTGGAACTGCTGGCCTGCACTTGGCGCTGCTCGCGCTGGGGATTGGTGAAGGTGACTACATCCCGGTTTCCACCATGACCTTCGCGGCCACGACCAACGCCATCGCTTACGTCGGCGCTACGCCGGTGTTTGTCGATGCCGCAGAGGACGGCAACATCGACCCTGAGCTGCTGCTCCGCACCGTCGATGAACTGCTTGCCGAGGGCAAGAGCGTTCCCGCCGTGATGATTGTGGACCTCTTCGGCCGCTGCGCCGACTACCCGGCCTTCGCGCCACGCCTGGAAGAACTCGGCATCGCGCTCATCGAGGACGCCGCCGAGGCGCTCGGTGCCAGCGTCGATGATCAGCCGGCCGGCAGCTTTGGCCGTGCCGCCGCGCTGTCTTTCAACGGCAACAAAATCATGACCACCTCCGGCGGTGGCATGCTGCTGTCCAACGATGCTGATCTCATCGCCCGCGCGCGCTACCTGTCCACGCAGGCGCGTCAGCCCGTCGCTTGGTACGAACACACCGAAATCGGCTACAACTACCGTCTTTCCAATCTGCTTGCCGCGCTGGGGCGGGCGCAGCACTCGCGTCTGGACGACATGATTGCTCGCCGCCGCCAGATTCGCGACGCGTACCTAGATTTGCTCGCCTCGCTTGACGACGATGCCCCTGGTAAAGGTACCCGCTTGCTATCTGACTCCGATGAGCGTTTCACCGAGAACTGCTGGCTGACCTCGATTGTGCTGCCGCAGGAGGCCGTCGATAAGGGTGTGCTGAGTCCGGACAGCGTGATTGCAGCGCTGGGCGAGGCCAACATCGAGGCCCGTCATCTGTGGAAACCGATGCACCTGCAGCCAGTGTACGAGGGCGCGCGGGCCACCATCAACGGCACCGCTGAGAATCTTTTCTCCCGTGGCATTACTCTTCCTAGTGGTCCGGCGCTGGACGATGATGACGTCGCGCGGGTGATTGGTGTTCTGAAGGAAGTGCTGGGATGACCAAAGCTATCGACACGGGAATAGCCCGGATATCGCAACTGACAGCTATCGAGGCGGTTCTGTGGCTGTTCTCAGTCGTCGTAGTGACATCGTGGACGGATCCGCTGCAGGGGGCGCAGATCGGTACCATTTTGTTGGCTTTTTTCTGCCTGCGTACTTTCTTGGGCAACGGCGGTCGGACAATCACACCGTTGGGCGTATTTGCGCTTGTGACCCTGTTTACGGCAGCTTTTCCTGCTTACGAAGCGTGGGATGACACAAGAGTTTCAAGCGAAGCGTTGCGCACGGCCGTTGGCCTCACCTACTTGCTGACCTTTCTCGTGACCATGATTTCTTGGCGCTTTGGTCGAGAAATTCGTTTCGATAAAAAGGTGCTTCCTGGCCGGTGGCTTTTCATCCTCATCGGCCTTGCGCTGTACGCGTTTTCGTACCAATTCCGCGCCTCTAATCTACTGCCTGGCATCATTATTGAAAGCCCGGCAATTGTGGGAATCCTGTTGGTTTCCTTTGGTGCCTGGTGGTCGCGATCGGTGATTCTCCTGGTTTTGTCATTGCCAGTAGTGCTAGGCATGTCGGCGGTGTACGTCCTAGATATTCATAGTGGACAAGGCCGCTTGCGTATCGCAGCTGTGGGGCTTGGGCTCTTGGTGTTGTTCGCGATTCGTGTGCGGGGTTTTTGGATCAAGCTTCTGGCCATTGTTATGGGCCCTGGTGCGTTGATGGTGTTTGCAACGCTGCGTAAAGCTCACCAGGAGAGCATCAATAAGGGTAATTCAGCTAACCGCACTGGTCTGGAATCTTTGACTGATCCATTTGTTACCTTCGCAAATCTGGTCGACCTGCATGAGCAGGGACGCTTTGAATTTCAAGGCGGAAAAAACCTGCTGACTCCGCTAACGCCGATTGCGCCGGAGAGCTGGGATTTGCCTCGTGCAGTGGGGTACGAGTTGGTTAAGTATTGGAAGCCAGAGAAGGCAATCCCGAAGTACGACTGGTATTCGGTGGCCGCTAACGCTACCGGTGAGTGGTACTGGATGTGGGGCAGCATTGGTGTCGTCATCGGCGGATTAGTACTCGGACTCGGCATTGCCCTGTTTAACTGGGCAGTTACTCGCGGACATGCTGCACTGCAGACGCGCTGGTGGGCGCCAGCATTGTTTATTACTGCAGTGACTTTCGCGGCTGGTCTGGGTGACCTTATTTGGGGCGGCCTGCATATTTACTGGTTCCGGACGCTGCCGCGAATTGGTCTTGAAATCGCAATCGCATTCTTCGTTGCCTTTGTGGTGGGAATCGTTTCCTTGTTCCGCAGTGACAAGACTAGGTTGACCGAAAGTACCGAGGAAGAGGAACTCACTTCTGAGCCAGTGCAGGCGGTAAATGCTATCGAGCGAGTTGCCGATGAACCTGTATCTGAGACGGATTCGGAGCCGGAACCAGTCTCTGAAGTGGAACCAGAACCAGTACCCGCAGCCGAGCCCGAACCAGTCATGGTCGCCGATAGCGGAGAGCAGGTTGTTCCGGAGTCGGGGCCAGCGGTGACCGTCGTCAAGCAAAGCGCGCCTGACAACAAGAATGACAACACCAAACTGCGCGTTGCGGCAGCCGCGTTTGCGACGGCTGGGGCGGCAGGTGCGATTGGTTGGCTGGTTAGGACGCGCCCGAACGCGGAGGTCGATGCGCGTGCCGAAAAGCTCTTGCACGAAATGTTCAACGAAAAGTAGGAGATAACCAGTGGATTCATTGGGCATCCGCGCGCAGCGAGCAGTCAAGCGTGGCATCGACATCGCAGCCTCGGCGGCAGGTCTGATTGTGCTGTCCCCGGTGCTGGGCGCCACGGCCTTGGCAGTGCGAACCTCTATGGGCAAGCCAGTCCTGTTCCGTCAGGAACGTCCGGGCAAGGACGGCGAACTGTTTAACATGCTCAAGTTCCGGACGATGCATCACCTCGATCCGGCAAAAGGGCTTGTAGACGACGCCTCGCGCCTCACCGAGGTGGGAAAACTCCTGCGCTCCACAAGCTTGGATGAGCTCCCGGAGCTCATTAACGTCCTGCGCGGCGACATGAGCCTCGTCGGCCCGCGCCCACTGCTTGTGAAATACCTTGACCTCTACACGCCTCGCCAGGCACGTCGCCATGAAGTTCGACCGGGCATCACTGGCCTCGCACAGGTGTCAGGGCGCAACGGCCTTTCCTGGGAGGATCGCTTTGAGCTGGACGTTCAGTACGTCGACAATTGGTCATTGCTTGCCGACGCCAAAATCCTCCTCGACACCATCCTGGTCGTGCTTAAGCGGGATGGGATTGCGGAGGAAGGCCAGGCGACGATGACGGAGTTTACTGGCCAGCAGGAGAAGGAGAGCACTTGCCAGGAGACTTCTAGCTAGCGTTGGGCTCTTAAGCTAGCGCATTTTTGTTATCGCAGTGTTTTCTTAACCTTTGCGGGAACCCCGGCGACTAGCGTGTATTCGGGCACATCCTTGTTCACTGCTGCACCGGAACCAACGTATGAACCTTCGCCGACGGCCACGCCCGGATTGATAACGGAGTTAGCCCCAATGGTGGATTCCGCACCGAGAGTGACGAATCCAGAGATGGCGGCCAGCGGGAAGATACTTACAAAATTATTTGTCACGGCATCGTGGCCGACCTCCACGTTTACGTGAACTTGGCAGTGAGCGCCGATTTCAATGTTGCAAGTGATTCGCGCACCAGGGCATACAACTGTGCCCGGACCGATGCTGACCACAGCACCAATTGTTGTGTCAGGATGAACCAAAGTTGCAGGAATAAGTCCAGTGGAATCTGCACGGTGAGCAATCGAGCGTCGAGCAGCGCCGTTGCCGATTGCAACTACGTAGTGCACGTCCTTAGGCAGATCCTTGAGAATATTGGTATCGCCTAGGTACTCGATGCCTAGCTTGTGGAAATAGGTCATATCCGGGGTGCCATCATCAATGAGCCCCAAAATCTCCCATTGCTGTGGCAGTCCGTTTTCCACGGCGTAGTCATTGATATCGCGGATATGGCTAGCCACTTCGCGCCCAAAACCGCCAGCGCCGACGATGACAATCTTTTCGGTCGTCGTGTTGTTAATCCACTGCTTTGGCATGAGTGTCATTATCCCACTGATAGCCGTTTTTAGCCGGAGCGCTTGGCCCCGAATCCACCTACCACCAGTAGGTGGGATACCGAAGGCCGCGCAGTCGATTTGCGAGGATGCCAAGCACCACGATCATGATTGACGAAGCGAAAATGAAGCCTATGAAGCGGAAGTCGTTGGCAAGCCCATGGCCGTGTGGCATCAGTACGGTGACCATAGCAGTAGCGGTGGCAGGGGAATGAGCCGCGCGAGCAAGAAGCATGAGCGCGAAGGCAACGCCGGCGGCAACCGCTGCAGCAATGATGGTCGAACCCAGCATGTGCAGAATTGCGATGCCAGTCGTGCAGCCGATGAGGTGTCCGACCACGACATTTCGTGGCTGAGCCAGGGGCAGGTTCGGTGCGCCGACGATAAGCGCCATGGCAGCGCCAATAGGAGGCAAAAATAGCAGGTCAGAGACAGAAGTTGAGATGAGTGCCAGGGTCATCAGCGGCAGGCTCACGGCGACCGAGGCGGCGACAATATGGCGCAGCGGCGGGCGAGGTGGTGCTTCGCTGGCGATAAGGGGCCGTCTCGTTGGCCGTGAATAGGACATGGAAAGCATGTTAGGATGCGCTGCTTCGCTCCGCAGAGGTTCAGAGTTTTTATTGAAATAGAGGTTTCATGAGACGCTCTGAACCTCTCTGAACCAGCCAAACTCCGACCATTTTCGCCGGGTATGACACACTTAAGGGCATGGAGCCTATCGATGTCGCAATCCGGGACGAGTCCATCCGTCTCGGGCAATTCCTGAAGTTGGCCAACCTGGTGGAAACGGGCGGTCTGGCCAAGGAACTCATTGCTGAGGGCCAGGTCAGCGTGAACGGTGAGGTCGACACTCGTCGTGGCAAGGTGCTGCGTCCAGGGGACGTCGTCTCTATTGCTGGTATGTCGGCACGCGTGGCCACTGCCGATGAAGTCGATGATGACTACTTTGATGAGGCCACCGCCGATGATGACTTTGATCCTGAAAAGTGGAGGAACCTGTAACTCATGCCCGCATTTCCCGCCGAATTTGGCATGCCCCTGCGCGTAGATTTGCTCTCCGCTGCACCGCGTAAGACCGAGCGCTTCTACCGCGGCGTTCTCGGATGGGCTTACCGCAACACCGCGCCGATTCATGAGGATGCCCGCGAAGCTTCCGTTGGTCGACGCATCGCCATGCTGTCCGGAATGCCGGTGTCAGTGCTGCTGGAGGCCGATAAGGACGCTGAGGATGCCTTCGTCAACCAGTGGCGTGTGAACTTCCATGTCGACTCTGCCGCTGGTGCCGTCGAGAAGGCGCGCGAGCTCGGCGCCGAGGTCTTCCAGGAACCGACTCCGCTTGTCGACGGATCCACAATGGCCGTCGTTTCCGACCCCGCCGGTGGCCTGATTGGACTACTGGAACAACCGGGTGAGCAGGCCTTCATCGCAGCGGGCGAGCCCGGCACCCCGGTGTGGTTCGAGCTGGTTGCAGGCCCGGAGGAGACCTTTGAGCAGGTCGCGGACTTCTACCACAACTTCTTTGGCTGGGAAATCGCCGTGCGCAACAAGAACGAGCACGGCACTTTCGCAGTCGCGATGGAAGACGGGGCACCGTTCGCAGGTTTGGTAGCCAGCTCGGTTGCCGCACAGACCGATGCGGCCGATAAGAGCTTCGTTGGCTGGCTAGCGTACCTCGGCGTGGAGAACATCGACACCGCTGTCGCTAAGGCTGAGGAACTGGGCGGTTCCGTGCTCGTCGCCCCGCAGGCCACCGAGTTCGGTCCGCTGGCAACCGTGCAGGACCCGTGTGGTGCGGCAGTTGTGCTCTGCGAGGTGCCGCTGCCGCCGGAGGAGGACATCCGCGAGTCCGACCCGCTGGAAGGCATTGACCTCAGCCAGTTCCAGTAGGGGCTCAGAGTTCTTCGTCGTCGTCCTCGGGGGCCCGTTTCCCGGTGTAGTTAACGTGTAAAGGATCGTCTTCGTTAGTGATCTCACGTAAAGGCACAGCTCGCGCAGCACTATATCTGTTTCTACTCATATTTCTTGGCCCTCCCCCTATGAGTAATCCCAGTCATCGGCGCTCTCCTTATCAGCGGAGGGTCAACGGCTGGGATTGATAGCAACCACTTTAATTACGCTTCGTAATCGAGTCAATGCCTACAACCCCAGCTCCGCCCGCACCGCAGCCACAAACTCACTAGTTGTCGCGATGCCGCCGAGGTCCAACGTCGGCGCGGTGCGTGTGGCGGCGTAGACGGCCTGGCGCAGCTTGGCTGCGGGCGCAAGCTCTGAGGCCGGTGCCCCAAGATGTTCCGCGCACATTGCCGCTGAGAGCAAAAACGCAGCCGGGTTAGCAACGCCGCGACCCGCAATGTCAGGTGCCGAACCGTGTACCGGCTCGAAAACTGCAAAGTCGTCGCCCACATTCGCCGACGCCGCCAGCCCCAGCCCGCCAATCAGCCCAGCGCCGATGTCACTGAGAATGTCGCCGATAAGGTTCTCCGCGATGATGACATCAAAGCGCGCCGGGTCGGTTACCAGCTGCATTGCCACGGCATCCGCATTGGCAAAATCGAATGCGACCTGCGGATACTCCTTCGACACCTGCTCAACCGCCCCGCGGATCACACGCGCAGAGTCCCGCAGGATATTCGGCTTGTCCGCCACCGTCACCGTCGGCGTGGCCTCCGAATCTGGGTGCGTCGCCTGCCGCGCGAGAGCCAACTTGGCCGCCTGTCGCGCAAGGCGGTGCCACGCAAAGGACGTCGTCACGCGCAAAGAAACCGCAACGTCGCCACGCTTATCGACGGCGCGAGCCACCGTTGAGTCCTCCACCACCTCTGCCCACAGGTGGTGGTGCGGAGAGTCGGTCGGGGCGTCGTGAGGCGGAAGGAGATAGTCGTGACTGTAGAGGCCCTCGGTGTTTTCTCGGACGATGGTGAAGTCGGCAGCCGCGCCGGGCAGGGTGACCGGGCGAATGTTGGCGAAAAGATCGAGGCGCTGGCGCAGCTGGAGAATAGGGGAGCGGTAGGTCAGACCAGTGCCGCGCAGGTGTGGTGCCAGTTCATCCTCGGCCTCGCGAGCGGGCTTGGAGGTAATCGCGGCGAGGAGAGCGGCATCGCTGCGTCCGAGTGTTTCCCAGGTCTCCTGTGGGATGGGATCGCCGTGCGCGCACCATTGTGACCAGCCAATTTGTGCCTCTATTAGCTCCCAGTGGGGGAAAACGTCGGCGATGAGCCCTCGGCAGGCATCGGTGATTTCGGGGCCGATGCCGTCGCCGGGCAGGAGTGTGATGCGGCGTGGTGCCGCCTCTTTGGCAGTCGCAGGCTGGTCGGTTTCCATGGCTCTTAGCCTAGGTCTGCGACGCCTGCGCGTGTGTGGTTTGGCTACTTTGCGAAAGTAACCGGAATTTCGGTGATGTCCTCGAAGCCCTCGCTGTGGTCACCGAAGAGCTTCAGCACGCAGTCCTGCTGGGTGCAGTCCACGGCCTCGCCGGTGGGGACGACGCTGAGCTCGAAGTGCGCGGTGTTGTCGTCGGCGATGGTGGTGGTGCCGCCGGACTTCTTGGTAATCCACTGCTGTGACTGAGTGCCGGCACTGCGGTCACCGGTGCAGTCCGGGACGGGGTTGCCCGGAGCCTTCTCTGCGGCGCAGAGTGCGGCGTAGTAGCCGTAGTCGGGGGCGAGGCCAGCGAGGTCGACGGTGATGACATCGCCCTCGGACAGGTCGTTGACCGGCTCTGCCTCCATGGTTACTTCACCGGCGGTGGCGTCGGTTTCTTGAGCCTCAGCCGAACTGGTGGTTTCCGAGGCGTTGGCAGCATCCTGCGCGGCACCGTCTGCGTCATCTGAGCCACAGGCGGCGAGAAGTGGAAGTGCGGCGACGGCCGGAATAGCCAGGAAAGCCGCGCGACGCTGGAATGTGCGAGTAGTCATAGGAGGTAACGTCCTTCCGACAAACTGTAGAAATTACTATGCTTATTTAAGGGTAGGCTAACCTAGACCTAAAAGATAGCCTAAGATTCTTTGGGTGAGTAGAGCAAAGTCCTTTCTAAGCTCTTTGTTACTAGTGTTAGTCGTTATTTAGTCATTCTTTTGTCGTCTATCTCCGTGCAGCGTTAGCTCACAGAGGGGGAGTATGTTCACCGTGCCTGCCTGTCGCGTTCGCAGCCTTGCCGGAGCACTTCTGAGTGTGGTCCTGGTCGCAGGACTAGTCGCCTGTGGTTCCGATGATGCCGCGAGGGAGGGGGGATCGTCGTCAAGCGCTGGCGTGACGACGGTGCCGCGCACCGACAACATTTCCGCTCACGGCGCCGCGCATGCGAATCTACCTTCGGAAAACCCCGAGGTGCTGGTGAAGGACCCGAAACCGGCGGCGGACAAGGACTACCAGCGTATTCTCACTCTTGACCGGGCGGGAGCGCTCAGCCGTGCGGTCTACACGCTTGGTCTCGGGGATCGCTTGGTGGGGCGCGACTCCACCTCCGATTTCCCGGCGATGAAGGATCTGCCGAACCTCACTATCGGCGGGCATGCGGTCAATGCCGAGTCGGTGATGAAGCTAAAGCCGGAGCTCATCATTACCGATGGCTCGATTGGCCCCAGCCGTGTCTTCGACACGTTTGAAAAGGCGGGGATCACCGTCGTCCATGTGTCGGACGAGCGCACTCCCGAGACCATCAACACGCTTATCGACGAAGTTGCGGATGCCGTCGGCCTGGCTGACCAAGTTGGCCCGGTGAAGGAGCACCTGGATAAGGAGATGGCGGCTGCGACCGAGTACGCGCAGGCCAAGGCCGATGGCCGCAAGATGATGATCCTGTATGTGCGCGGAACCGGTGTGGCCATGATTGCGGGACCAGACTCCGGTGGGCGTTCCCTGATTACTCGCCTCGGCGGCGTTGATGCTGGTGAGGGCGTTGGTATTCAGGGCGCGTTCACGCCGATTACGCCAGAGTCGCTCATCGCAGCGGCCCCAGACACCATCCTGGTTATGTCTGGTGGCCTCGAGTCCGTTGGCGGGATTGAAGGCTTGAAGGAAATCCCGGGCATCGCCCAGACCCCGGCGGGCCAGAATGAGTCCGTTGTGGACGTGCCCGATTCGCAGCTGCTGTCCTTTGACTCGCAGTCGCCGCGTGCGATTCGCGCCATTGCGGATGCTCTTTACGGTGGCGGTGCTGGTGATGGTGCAGGTGATGGCGCTGGTGCTGATGTAGGCGCTGGTGCGAGTGCCGATAACGCTGCGGGGAAGTGACTAGCTGAGCAATGCAGACAACCGCGAACAAAACTAGTCCGTTCAGGCAGGCAGCCGTTTTCATCGGGCTCGCCCTAGCGCTGGTGCTGGCAATTGGCTGGTCGGCCTCCGTGGGGCAGTTCGGTGCCACCATCGGGGAATCACTGAGCTCAATGGTGAGGCTAGTGTTCAATGCCGGTCTCGGTGACGCGCCAGAGCCCATCGACACCGTGCTGTGGCAGGTGCGACTGCCGCGCATCGCGCTGGCCTGCCTCGTTGGTGCGGGGCTTGCTCTCGCAGGTGTGGCGCTGCAAGCGGTGTTCGGCAACCCGCTTGCCGAACCCGGTCTCATCGGCGTTTCCTCCGGCGCCGCCGTCGGCGCTGCTACCGCCACAGTTTTGGGCACCGCCGCCGGGCTCTCCGGGGCGCTCGGCGGAGTGTTGAGTGTCTTCGCCAGCAGCTGGGCCATTGCGGTCTCAGCTTTTATCGGTGGTGCGGTGGCCACGGCTATTGTGGCCGCAAATGCGCACGGTGGTCGCGATATCGCCCGAATCATTCTGGTCGGTGTGGCTGTGAACTCCATCTGTGGTGGTTTGGTGTCGCTCCTGACATTCGTAGCCTCCACGGCTGCCCGCGACCGTATTGTGTTCTGGCAGATGGGTTCCTTTGCCAGCGCCACCTGGACGCAGGTTGTCATCATTACGCTGGTGACAGTTCCGGCCGTAATTGCCATGTGGGTCAGCTACCGCAAGCTGGACATTCTGAGCCTCGGTGAAGCGCAGGCGCGCCACCTGGGTATTAACGTCATCACGCTGCGTCGCGCCATTATTTTCGGCACGTCTCTGGTCGTGGCGGCTGGAGTGGCATTTTCCGGCATCATTGTCTTCATCGGCTTGGTGGTGCCGCACGCTGCACGACTGCTGCTGGGGCCGGCGCATCGCACGCTGATTCCCGCATGCATCCTCGGCGGAGCGCTGGCCACAACGCTGGCCGACCTCGCGGCCCGCACCATGATTACCGGTGCGGACCTGCCACTGGGAATGCTCACCTCGATCGTCGGCGGCCCCCTGTTCTTCTGGCTGCTCCTGCGTTCGAAGAGGGCGGTGCACTAATGGAAATTCACTCTGGACTGGGCATTTCTGCCGACAATGTCAGCATCACCCTGGGCGGGCACCGCATCCTGAACGATATTTCCGTGGTCGCCGAGCCCGGAAAAGTCACCGCGCTGGTCGGCCCTAATGGTGCTGGAAAGTCGACACTGCTCGCAGCGCTTTCCGGCGACCATGAGCTCAGCGGCGGCGACGTCCGAATCGGCGAGCATTCCATTACCGAGCTCTCCATTGCCGAGCTAGCCCGCTACCGCGCCGTCCTGGTGCAGAGCCAAGAACTGTCTGTACCATTCACCAGCCGCGAAGTCATCGACTTCGGACGCAACCCATGGGGCTGCCCGAACGAAGAGTTGCTCGCGGAAGTCATCGCTGAATGCGACGTCGCGCACCTCCTTGACCGGGAAGTACCGACCCTCTCCGGCGGCGAGCGCGCCCGCGTCCACAGCGCGCGTGTGTTCTACCAGGACACTCCCGTCGTGCTTCTCGACGAACCGACCGCGGCCCTGGACCTCCACCACGCCGAAAAAATCATGGGAATGATGCGCGCCCGCGCGGCGGCGGGCAAAGCCGTGGTCGTGGTCCTGCACGATTTGTCCGCCGCAGCGGCGTATGCCGATCACGTTGTGGTGGTGGCGCAGGGGCACGTCGTAAAGCAAGGCCCGCCTGCGGAAACCCTGGATGCACAGACCGTCAGCGAAGTCTACGGCATCGGTGTGGAAGTGCTTCGGGATTCCGCGGGCAACCCCGTGCTGGTGCCTCAGCGCGGACAAGACCTCTCACCCTAGTCTCCAAAACCCCACAGAGAAAGAAGAAAACCATGGTTGAAAACGCGATTAAAGAAGGTGACAAGCTGGCTGCTCAGCCCTTGGCAGAGCGGCTCAAAGTGGAGACTTCCGGTGTTCACAGTGAAGCGGAAAACTCCGACTTCATGTCGAGACTGCTTGCGGGTGAACTGGACGCGCAGGCGGCCATCGATTTAACCGGTCAGCTCTACTTTGTGTACGAAGCGTTGGAGCAGGCAGTGCGGTCCACTGCGGAGTCGGAGCAGGTCAGCGCGGTCTACGATGCGCAGCTGGAGCGTCTGGAAGCACTGGCAGCCGACCTTGAGCACTTGGTGGGGGCTGATTGGCGGGAAAAGATCTCGCCTGTGGAGGCGACAAAGAACTACGTGGCCGAGCTTCGTGAAATCGAAAGCAACGGCAACGCCAACGCCGCATTGGCGCACCATTACGTTCGCTACTTGGGTGATCTTTCTGGTGGTCAGGTGATTGCGTCCATGCTGGCCAAGCACTACGGCATCGGTGCGGAGGGAACCCGATTCTATGACTTCTCCGCGATTGGAAAAATTAAGCCCTACCGCGACAGCTACCGACGGAGTCTGTCTGAGCTGGGCATTTCGGATGCCGACAAGGATGCTGTTGTGGAAGAGGCGAAGAAGGCATTTCGCCTGAATCGGGCGATTTTCCACGACCTGGACGGCGGTCTCGACGACGCCGTGGCGTAGGTTGCGGCGGAGGGCGCGGACTGGAGTGTTGCGACTGTGGCTGTGGGGGTGTGCATTAGCCGATGTACACCACTGCGTTACGGCCGCCCGTGCACTTGATGTTGCCGCCAGCAGGACGGCACCACATGTTGTAGGTCAGGCCAGTCGTTGGGCTGTAGGCCGTGATGGTGCCGGATTCCGCACCAGTGGAATTGCGGTAGCGGACGTAGGCGCTGTGTACATTTCGAACGAACGGATCGCTCGTTGAGGATGTGCCCTTCCATGCGCTGGAGAGGTTGCCGCCAGCCAGGCCACGTGACGAGCCCGAGGACCCAGCAGAGCCACCGGAGTTCGCGGAGTTTGGAACGACCACGGTCTCAGTCTGCGTGACCGGTGGGTTGGGCTGGCTCGAAGCATCGGCAGCGACCTGTGTAGTGGCAGCCGTCTGTGTGTCGGCCGCAGTCACCGAGTCATCTTTGCCTAGGGTGACATAAAGTACCGCGCCAATCAGACCTAACAACACCACACACAGCACTGAGATGAGCGCAATCAAGGCACCGGAAGTGCGTGAGTTCTGCTGCGGATACGCCGGGGCTGCGTAGGCGAAAGCTGGTGCTGGCTGCGCAGCGAATTGGGGCTGCGGTTGAGGTTGGGGTTGAGGTGCCTGGTTCGGGTAGACGGGGCCGAAAGAACCGGTGGAAGGATTCGAATTGTAGTTGGGGTCTGAGCTGGGGAACTCGTTATACGACATGCTGGACGTACCAATCACGAGGAGGGGATGTTCCCCTGTGATGAGCCCAACCCGCGTAGCGAATGGTGTTCCATCCCCTGGGGACACGGTTAACGTCTTTTATTGTATTACCGGGAAAACTTTAAAGCATGTTATGGGACGCATGTCATCCCAAAATGCGGCAAGGATGCGTTTAGCTAAACCCGAAATGAGGTGGTGAGCCTCAAATGAGGTTGTGGCCATCGAGGAACTGCGTAAGTTTATGTCAGTTTCGGTACTGATTTCTGCTTGTTTTTGTCATAAACGCAGTCACTAACTTATGACCCGACTTATGAGCTGGCCCGAGACACCGGGACTGCACATGCGAAACTGGGGTGCGCATGAGACTTCACGGCCACTTTTCGACCGTTTCGTTCATGAGCACCCCATTTTGTTGCGAGGTGGGGCTGGTAGCTACCAAGTGGTTAGCGGTCAGCGGTTAGTGGTTACATCCCCAGGATTTCCTTGAGCTCGGCCTTAATCTGGTCGAGCCGCTCGGCCGCAGCCACGTGCGGAATCGCGGCCGGCGCGGCCGGCAGCACGACCTCCAAGTAGCACTTCAGCTTCGGCTCCGTGCCGGAAGGCCGGGCAATGACGCGGTCGTTGGCCTCGGTGAGAATGAGAATGCCGTCGGTAGGCGGGATGTGATAGCTCTCGCCCTTGGCATCGACCATGTCTAGGCCGTCATTCATGTCCGTGACCTGCGTGACCTTCGATCCGGCCAGCTGTGCAGGCGGGTTGGCGCGCAGAGTGTCCATGCCCTTGGTAATCAGCGAGCGGTCCTCGACGCGGAAGGTCAACGGGGCGGTCTTGTAGAGGCCGTGGGCGCAGGCGACCTCATCCAGCAGGTCCTGAATGCCCAGCCCCTGGCCCTTCAACCGCGCCACCGCGTCGGCGACACGCACCGCCGCAGATACGCCGTCCTTGTCTCGCACGACTGCCGGATCGGTGCAGTAGCCAATGGCCTCCTCGTAGCCGAAGATGAGCCCGTCCACACCAGCGATCCACTTAAAGCCGGTCAGTGTAGCGCGATAATTCAGTCCGTGACCTGCGGCAATCTTGCCCAGCAGGCGTGAGGACACAATCGAGTTAGCCATCGTGGCCGGGAACTCTGCTCCCTCATCATTGCTCACGGTCGCAATCCCACGAGCCTCGGCATCCGCAGCGATGACTTCACCCAGAAACGCACCGATGTCATCGCCGGAGAGCTGTCGCCAGCCACCGTCGACGCTGCTATCCGGAATAGCCACCGAGCAGCGGTCCGCATCCGGGTCAGCCGCGATGATGACATCCGCGTCTTCGGCACGAGCCAGCTCAAACGCAAGATCCAAAGCACCGGCTTCCTCCGGGTTCGGGAACGATACCGTCGGGAACTCCGGATCCGGCGCGAACTGCTTCTCGACCACGCTGACATTCGAGAAACCTGCCGCGTTCAGCGTGCGCACGATGGTCTCGCCGCCGACGCCATGCATCGGGGTGAGGACAATCTTCGCTGCCTGCTTCTCTTCGCTTGACGACGTCGTTGCGAGCGCAGCCGCCCGTTTCACATAGGAATCAAGCAGTTCAGGACCAACCTGCTCGACGGCATCGAAGTCACGCGGGACTTCATCAGCTGGTGGTGCAGCGGCGATGGCTTCCGCAATTTGCTTGTCATGGGGCGCGATAATCTGGACGCCTCGGCGGGAATCCGATTCCACCGCGCGGCCACCGAGGTAAACCTTGTAGCCATTGTCCTTCGGCGGATTGTGGCTGGCCGTGACCATAATGCCGGCATCGGCATTGAGGTGGCGCACGGCAAAGGCGGTCACCGGTGTGGGCAGCTGCTGTGGCAGGGCCAGGGCCTTGCCGCCGGCTGCGGCGACGACCGCGGCGGCATCGCGGTGAAAATCAGCGGAGCCGTGGCGGGCATCGCAACCAATGACCACGGTAAAGTCATCGCCCACAATGTTCTTCAGATGCGCGACCAAGCCGGCGGTGGCACGGATGACCGTGGCGCGGTTCATGCGGGACTGACCAGCTGCAACGACACCGCGAAGACCTGCAGTGCCGAATTCGAGTGGCCCGGCGAAACGGCTTTCCAGCTCGGCAATCGCATCGGGGTTGGCGGCCTTGGCTTCGTCGTAAAGCGAGGAGAGCTCGGCGGCGGTGGCCTCGTCCGGATCGTGGGCGATCCAATCGGTGATGGTGGCTTGTAGCTGTTCGGAGAGCATCGGTGTTCGCCTACTTCAGACCATCGAGGACAGCGGCGGAGGAGGAAAGGCCCAGGCGGGAGGCGCCCGCAGCAATCATTTCCTCGGCGGCAGCGGCATCGCGGATGCCACCGGAGGCCTTGACACCCAGGCGGTCGCCCACGGTTTCGCGCATGAGCTTCACAGCGTGAGCGGAAGCGCCGCCGGCCGGGTGGAAGCCTGTGGAGGTCTTGACGAAGTCTGCGCCCGCGGACTCGGAGGCCTTGCAGGCTGCGATGATTTCCTCATCGGTCAGGGCGGCCGACTCGATGATGACCTTCAAGATCTTGCCCGGAATGGAGTCGCGAACAGTCTTGATTTCGGCCTCGAGGTCGTCGAAGCGGTGCTCCTTGGCGAAGGCGATGTTGATGACCATGTCGACTTCTTCAGCACCATCGGCCACAGCGCGAGCGGCTTCAGCAGCCTTGACCTCGGTCTTTACCGCGCCGGAGGGGAAGCCGACGACAGTGGCGATGTGCAGGCCCTCTGGCACCTCGACTGGGAGCTGCGAGGGGGAGATGCAGATGGAGTAGGTGCCGAGCTTGGCGGCCTCGGCGATAAGAGCCTTGACCTGGTCAGAGGTGGCTTCTGGCTTGAGTAGGGTGTGGTCAATCATCTTGGCAACATCAGCGCGGGAAGTCATTGGAGAAATCAAGTCCTTTCGGAAAATTAGGAGAGAGCTTAAAAGTTAGGTGCTTAAAAGTAGGGAGGTGGCGGGCTCGGGGCGGGGAAGTAGCGCCGGCGCGAGCCCGTTAGAGATTTTCTAGGACACGCGATCGAGGATAATCTCGCGCTCGGCTGTCGGCGCGGTGTCGCCGATTTCAATGCCCGGCTCGATGGACTCGAGAGCGCGCTCGAACTTATCCGGAGTTTCAGTGTGCAGCGTGAGCAGCTTCTGGCCCTTGGCCACCTTGTCTCCCGGCTTGGCGAAAATCTCAATACCGGCAGTGGCCTGCACCGGATCATCCTTACGAGCACGTCCCGCGCCCAAGCGCCAGGAACCAACGCCGAGAGCCAGTGCATCCAGCTTGGTCAGGTAACCGTCAGCCTGCGCAACCACATCGTGCGTGTGAGGTGCCACCGGCAACGCGGCATCCGGATCGCCGCCCTGAGCGCGGATCATCTTCTTCCACGAATCCATTGCGCGGCCGTCCTTCAGTGCCTGCTCCACGTCGGCATCGTGTACGCCGGCCAGCTCCAGCATGTTTCGGGCCAGTTCACAGGTCAGCTCCACGACATCTGCGGGGCCACCACCTGCGAGAACTTCCACTGATTCGCGGACCTCGAGAGCGTTGCCGATGGTCAGGCCTAGCGGAGTGGACATGTCCGTCAGCAGTGCGCGGGTGTTCACACCCGCGTCGTTGCCCAGGTCAACCATGGTGCGAGCCAACTCGCGGGCCTGATTCAAATCCTTCATGAAGGCGCCCGAACCGACCTTGACATCCAGCACCAAGCTGGAGGTGCCCTCCGCAATCTTCTTGGACATGATTGACGAGGCAATCAGCGGAATGCAGTCCACCGTCGAGGTGATGTCACGCAGCGCGTAGATTTTCTTATCCGCAGGTGCCAGGCCCGCACCGGCTGCTGCGACGACCGCGCCGGAATCCTCCAGGATTTGCATCAAGCGATCATTCGGAACATCGGCCTGCCAGCCCGGAATTGACTCGAGCTTGTCCAGGGTGCCACCAGTGTGGCCGAGGCCGCGACCGGACAGCTGTGGGACGGCCACGCCGTAGGAGGACACCAGTGGGCCCAGCGGCAGTGTGATCTTGTCACCGACACCACCTGTGGAGTGCTTGTCCGTGGTGGGCTTGCTCAGCGAGGCGAAGCTCATGGTCTCGCCCGAGTCAATCATCGCCTGAGTCCAATCCACAATCTCGCGGCGGTTCATGCCGCGGATGAAGATGGCCATGTTCAGCGCCGCCATCTGCTCATCGCCCACGACGCCGCGAGTGTAGGCGTCAATGGCCCAGGAAATCTCTTCCGGACTGAGCTCACCGCCATCACGCTTTACCTTGATGACGTCAACTACATCGAACTTTTCAGCCATTGTTCGCTCCTTTTATAGGCGATTGTGCTTAGCGATATTGGTCTTGTGAACTCTGCTGATTCCGATTATCATCAGCACTAGAACAAATGTCAATAGTTAACTTTCCATTTGTACCCACATAAGTATGTTTGCATAAATACCTCGAACAGGCTCGGGGAGGGAGAGCACAATGTCCCACATCTCAGACGAAGAACTGCTGGCTAAGGCCTACGCAGCCACAGAAAACTCGTACGTCCCCTATTCAGGTTTTCCGGTCGGTGCCGCACTTCTGCTTGACGACGGCACGGTGGTCACAGGCTGCAACGTGGAAAATGCATCCTATGGGTTGACCAACTGCGCAGAGCGCACAGCGGTGTTCCGCATGGTCGCGGAGCATGGCGGCAACCATAAGATTGCTGCCTGCGCCATTGTCGGGCGAAAGGCGGCACCGTGCCACCCCTGTGGCGCCTGTCGGCAAGTCCTGCACGAATTTGGGTGCAAGCGCGTCATAGTGGAGTCCGAGCGCCCGGAAAATGGTGGTTTAGGCGCTCCGGCCAGCATTGACTTCGAAAAAATTCTCCCTTACGCCTTCGGTCCCGAGGACCTGTAGGCATCATCACCACAGCCTCTTTTATCAAGAAAGAAGACCTTAGTCATGGATAGACTGCAAGGCTTACTGGGCATCATCCTCGTCATCGGATTTGCCATTGCTATCTCAAAGAACAGGAAAGCCATTAACTGGCGCACACTCGGCGTTGGCCTGCTGCTGCAAGCGGTATTCGCGCTGGTAGTGCTGAAGTGGGAACCTGGTTTTAATGCGCTGAAGAGCGTCGCCGGCGCCATTGAGAAGATGATCGATTTTACAAATGAGGGAACCTCGTTTGTCTTCGGTAATCTTTTCGACGACACGGGTAAAAACTTCGTCTTCGTGCTCAACGTGCTGCCAGTGATCATCTTCCTGGGCGCAGTCCTCGGTGCCCTCTACTACCTGCGGGTAGTGCAGTACTTCGTTGAATATGTCGGTTCCGCACTGAAGTTCATTATGGGAACCTCGAAGGTGGAGTCCGTCTTCGCTTCCACGGTGATTTTTCTCGGGCAGTCGGAGGCTCCGCTCGTCGTTAAGCCGTATATTCCGAAACTGACCAAGTCGGAGCTGTTCGCATGTATGTCGGGCGGTTTTGCGTCGGTGGCCGGATCGACCTTGATTGGCTACTCCCTGCTCGGTGCGCCGCTGGAGTACCTGCTGGCGGCATCGGTGATGAACGCGCCGGGCTCGCTGCTGATTGCGAAGACTTTCTGGCCGGAGACAGAGGAATCCGATCTGGATGCGTCGGTGAAGGATGTCCGCGATACCGAGTCGAAGAACGTCATTGATGCGCTTGGATCGGGTGCGCTGGCCGGCGGTCGTATCGCTGTGGTTGTGGCATGTCTGTTGATTGCGTTCATCGCTGTGATTGCGATGCTGTCGGCGATGATTGGCGGCATCGGTGGCTGGTTCGGTCAGGATAACTGGTCTCTGGAAGGACTGTTCGGCCTAATCTTTGCGCCAATTGCATGGCTGATTGGTGTGCCGTGGGAGAACGCAGGGCTGGTCGGTAGCTTCATTGGCGAGAAGACGATTCTGAACGAGTTCGTCGGCTACACCTCGTTCTCTGAGCACGTCGACTCGCTGGATCCGAAGTCCATCATGCTGGCGACCTTCGCCCTGGCCGGCTTCGCTAACCTGTCGTCCATTGCGATTCAGATTGGTTCCTTCGGTGCGCTATCGCCGGAGCGCCGCGGTGAGATTGCCAAGAACGGTCCACTGGCGCTGATCGCGGGTCTGTGCACCAACCTGCTCAACGCAGCAATCGTGGGTGTGATTGCGCTATAGCTCTTCCTCAGTTCGGAATTCGGCCGCCTGCTTTTCTAGATTCTGATGGATTTTCTGCTCGCCCTCGGCGGCAGCGGTAGCCCGAGGCGGAAGCTGGATGTATCGCTCTGAGGGCAGGCCAGCGCGCAGTTGGCGCATCCTCTCAACCTCGGCATCCAGCTTGAAGCCGAAGACCACGACCACATTAATGCTCCAGAGTGCGGTCATCAGCGCGATAACCGCACCCATGGCGCCATAGGGATTCGAAGCCGCAAAGTTGAATAAGTACAGCTGGAGCGCCTTGCCGATGATCAGCGAGCTAATAATTGCCAGTGCCGAACCTGTGCTGAGCCAGCGGAATTTGCGCATGCGCACGTTCGGCGTGAAGTAGTACAGCGAGCCAATCAGAATCATCGACATCAAGATAATGACCGGCCAGCGCACCCAACTCCAGACGGAGATGCAGAAGTCAATAATTTGGCGCGTGGTCGATTCAATACCCAATGGGCGGGCAACCGGTTCGACAATGGTGATAACTAGCTGGTCATTGACAATAATCGCAATGAGCAGTACCACAGTGCCGATTAACAGCAGCAGCGTAATGGCGACCATGAGCAGGTGGTAGCGAATCAGCGTGCGACCTTCGGAAACACCGTAGATGGAGTTCGCCGTGCGCGAAAAAGCGCGCGTGTAGGCCGAGGACGAAATCAGTGCAAAGACAATACCGATAGTCAGTGCGACAAGACCGCCCGTGGCGGAGCCGATAATCGTTGAAATGACATTGCGGATCGGTTCGGCATACTCAGCCGGAATGTAGCTGCGGATGAAATCTTCGGTCAGTCGGTTGAGGTCTTCTGTATAGCCGGCCAGCATCAGCGTGGCAATCGAATAAATCGCAAGCAGTGCGGGCGCGAAGGTCAACACCGTGTAGTAGGTCAACTTCGCGGCAGCGTCGAAACCGAGCTCCAAGAAAAATTCGATACCCGCACGCTTGAGGGCGTAGAGCGCTCCTTTCCACCCCACGGGTGGCAACTTCTTCGCGGACTGGGCAAATGATGCGTCCGCCGACTCGTAGGCCTGGAGTGTGTGCTTGATTTGCTGTGCTGGTGACACCTAAAGAATCGTCCTCTCCGACCGGACAGCGGCTGCAACATATATGCGGACATGTGCGCTCGCTTAAGTCTATCGGTCGAAGAGGACAAAGACGCTTCTCGGGCCCGGGTGTCAGTTCTTTGTACTGATGCGTTCCGGGACGGTTATTCCGTGGCAGTAAGAGGGGTGGAGCTATCGGGGGAGCCCGGTGAGCCCGGTGAAGCCGGTGAAGCCGGTGCAGCTGGTGAGTCCGGTGAGTCGAGCGCAAGCAGGCGTTCAGCGGTGGCATCGTCGATGACCAGGTGAGTAGCCAAATTTGTTCGAAGGGCCACGTCGATGGCCGCGGCCTTGTGTGCGCCACCGGCCACAAGTACCCGAGTGGGGATCCGGCGCAGGTCAGAAAGACTGATGCCTACCGTGCGGGCATCGACCTCTGGCAGCGCAATGCCACCGTCAGCGCGGTAGAAGCGTGAGCAGGCATCGCCCACTGCGCGCTCCACGAGCAAGTCCTTTTCGGTTGCCGACAGCTGTCCCAAGTTCAAGGCCAGCGAATCATGGTCGACGGCGCCGACGGTGAAAACGGCAATGTCCACCGTCCGGCCAAGGGCCAAAACGCTGGCAATGAACCGATCCTGTTCCACGATGCGCTTGGTCTCGACCGAATCGAAAATCACCGGCAGCGGCAGTGTTCGGGCGTAGGCGTGGAAAGCGTGGCAGAAAGCGCCAATAGTGCGGATGTCGTTCGTGGACTTATCGGAGTGGCTCATTCCTCCCTTGAGCTGCACAATTTCCACGCCCGAGACATCCTTGGACTTCAGTTGCGTGGATACGGAGTACATGGTCTTACCCCACGAAACACCGAGAAGGGTACCGTCTACCACCAGCTCGTCGAGAAGCTCGGCGCCCACGCGCCCCAACTCGCGGAGCAAGACTGCATTGCCAGCGCGTGCCGGTTGCGCCAGGCGCACATCGTTCAACTTGTAGCGATCCCGCATCTGCGTAGCGGTCTCTGAGGCTTCCTCGCGCGGATCATGGATCTCAATGCGCACGTAACCGCGCTCACGGCCAAGGTTGAGCAGTTTAGAGACCGTTGGACGGGAAACCCCGAGTTCGGTTGCAACCTGAGACTGTGTGAGCCCCTCGCCGTAATAGAGTTTGACGGCGGTGAGTGCCTGGATGTCGCGACTGTCCACAGCGGCCTCCTCCAACAAGAGCACTTAGCAAGCGCACTTGTAACAGGAACCTCGCTTGATTGTGGCCCTGCCCGACTTGATCATCGGGAAAGCGTGCGCCTCACCTGTGATTTTAGTTCCATGTTTGCAAAAACAAAAAGTCAGCTTTTGCATTTGTAGTAAACGGTGAGGCGTTGGCTTTCCCCGGAGGGTGTCGGAGGGCATCGGAGGACCCCCGAAGGTGTCGGAGGGGAACGCAGCGCAGGTTGGGTTCTCGCAGAATTACCAGATATTCACGCGCTCATTCGGCTCACGCCACATGCCGTCGCCCGCTGAAGTGTCGAAGGCCTCATGGAACTCATCGATGTTGCTGGCAATGACGTTGCAGCGGAACTCCGCTGGTGAGTGCGGGTCGATGGCAAGCAGCTGACGCGCGAACTCCGGGCGAATCTTAGATCGCCAGACCAGTGCCCACTGCTTGAACAGGTCACGGTAGGTCTCTGGGGTGTCCTCCAGTCCAAGTTCTTCACCGCGGGCAGCGAGGAATCGGCGGAAAGCGACGACGGCAATGCCGAGCCCGCCCAAGTCACCGATGTTCTCGCCCAGGGTGAAGCGACCGTTGACACCGGGTAGGTCAGCGCCCTCCTCGGACTGCTCGCGCAGTGCCTGCGGCACCAGTCCCTCGTACTGATCCACCAGTGCGGCGGTCAGGTTCTCAAAAGCTGCGCGATCCTCATCGGTCCACCACTGGTGGAGGTTGCCGTGCCCGTCATACTGCGAGCCTTGGTCATCGAAACCATGCCCAATCTCGTGACCAATAACGGCACCGATGCCACCGAAGTTCTCCGCCGGGGAAGCGTCCGGTGAGAAGAACGGCGACTGCAAAATCGCAGCCGGGAACGTGATGTCATTGACCACCGGATTGTAGAAGGCGTTGACCGTCTGCGGAGTGCCATGCCACTCATCGCGATCGGCCGGAGTGCCTAGCTTTGTTACCTCATAATCATGTGCAAAAGCACTGGCAGAACGAGCATTTTCCATCAGTGAATCCCCGAGCTCCATCGCCGAGTAATCACGCCAGCGCTCTGGGTAGCCAATCTTGGCCTTAAACAACGACAGCTTCTCCAGCGCCCGCTCTTGCGTCGCCTTCGTCATCCACGGCAGCTCCGAAATGCGCTCCCGGTACGCCGCCAGCAGGTAGTCCACCAGTTCCAGGACCTGCTCCTTGTACTCCGGTGGGAAGTGCTTTTCCACATACAGCTTGCCGACGTCATGTCCAACCGCCCCGTCGGCAAAGGCAACACCACGCTTCCAGCGTGCACGCTGCTCGGTCGACCCCTGCAGGGTGCGGCCGTAGAAGTTAAAGCTCTCCGCAGAGAAGTCATCCGACAGGTAGGCAGCACGCTGGTGGAGAACGCGCCACAGCGCCCACAGGCGCAGATCTGCCAGGTCAGTGTCCTGCCACAGCTTGCTCAAGTGCTCGAAGTACGACGGCATCATCACCACGATGGTGTCGATGGCAGTCTGGTTCGTCTCATTCACGCCGGTAGCCGCGAGCCATTCCGCGACCGGGAAGCCGGTGGGGAGATCAGCAATAGCGGTCTTGTTATAGGTCTTCAGTGCGTCGCGGGTATCGACCACATTCCAGTGACCAGCGGCAATGCGCTTTTCAAAAGCCACGATGCGCGCCGCCGCAGCGGCCGGGTCTACCAACTCGAATGCAGCAAGTGCAGTGGAGAGGTCTCCCGTGCCGTCGTCATGCGAGGAGAGGAGCTTCAACATAGCGGCAACATGCTGCTCATAGGCGGCGAGAGTGTCGGCGTGACCAGGCTCGCGGTAGTAAGCCTCATCCGGGAGGCCGAGGCCCGACTGCAGCAGGTAGAGAGCATCTAGGTCAGAGCCGGAATCCTTTTCCACCCAGTACCCGAGCGCACCACCGACACCGAGGCGGTCGAGGCGGCCGAGCGCCAACGCCAGCTCATGCGCGTTCTCGGCGGAGGCAATCATTTCTAAATCCTGCGCGAGCGGAGCAGCGCCGGCGTCATTAATAGCGGCTTCGTCCATAAAAGAGTTGTACAAGCGAGCGACGCGGGAATTCGGATCCGCATCGGCGGCAGTGGTGATGAGCTCGCGGACGTTTTCCTCCGCCTCATCCCTCAGCTTGTAAAAGGCGCCATCGATGGGGCGGTCAGCCGGGATGACATGATTGCTAATCCACTCACCGTTGGTGGCCAAGTAGAGGTCATCCTGTGGGCGAGAAGTCGTTGAGAATTGGGACGTTGCGGACTGGGTCTCAGTATTAGTGCTATTTGTCATGCCGCCAGTCTAGGGGCAAGGGCGGATTGAAGCTGTGACTGGAGGGGCGGGATAGGTTTAGGCTTACGAATGGGGCGGAAGAGGTTTAGGGGGTAAGGTGCAAACCATGAAATTTCTTCCACTTTCCGCGACCGCGGTGCTGAAGCGACGCCCGGGCCGCGCCACTTTGGCAAGTATCGTGGCCGTTGCGCCGCTGACCTTGGGTGTTATTGCACCGGCTGACGCGCAACCCCAGGACGCATCTGCACACTCCAACCCGTCCGCTGCTGATTCCAAGGGGTCGCTCGACTTTTTGACCGAATCACCGAGCATCACCGATGCGCCGCTTGCGTCGGATGCTCAGGAGCCGCAGGGCTCTGATGCCAACGGTTCGTCCACTAACTCTGAGTCGAGCGCTGAATCTCAATCCGCCGAGAATGCATCGTCGAACTCGGCGCGCACCGGCTTCCACATGGGGCCGACCGGTGTGGACGTCTCCAAGTGGCAGCGCCCAGGTGGTGTCGCGCTGAAATGGGACGAGGTCGCAGCCAGCGGCCAGAAGTTCGCTTTCATCAAGGCCACCGACGGTGTCGAAGGTGACCAGAAGTACTTCCTCGAGGACTCCATCGCCGCCGCGAAGGCCGGTCTGTACGTGGGCAGCTACCACAAGGCACACCCGGATCGTTCCGCAACCGCGCAGGCTGACCAGTACGTAGAAGCACTGCAGCAGCGCGATGAACAAATCTCCACAGACAAGACACTGCCGCCTGTGCTTGACATCGAGCTGGACAATGGCCTCAACCCAACCCAGCTGCAGAAGTGGACCAAGGACTTCCTCGAGCGCGTTGAGGAAAAGACCGGCGAAACCCCGATGATTTACACCTACCGTTGGTTCTGGCAGAACCCGATGGGTAACTCGACCGACTTCACCGACTACCCGCTGTGGCTCGCCGCCTACGAAGACAGCGCTCCGACCTCGCTGCCGGGCGGTTGGGAGAGCATGGCCTTCTGGCAGCGTTCCTCCACCGGCCGCGTCGATGGCATCCCGACCCTCGTGGATGAGGATGTCTTCAACGGCACCGAAGCTGAGCTGCAGCAGCTGGCTGCTGCTCACTAGCAGTGTGTTGTGGGGCCTGGGGGCAGGCTAAAACTTCGTCCGCCCCGCACGCCACGCAATCAACGCAGGCAGGAGCTTGTCGACGTCGTCGACGACGATAAGCGCATCGAGAAGCTCCGGCCGCACAAAGCCCGCATCCACAACTTTGCGCAGGAGCGCCAACAGGGGCTCCCAGAAGCCTGAAGGTCCCAGCAACGCCACTGGCTTGGCATGAATCCCCAGGTGCTGCTGGGTCCACACCTCGAAGAACTCTTCCAGCGTGCCCGCACCGCCGGGGAGTGCAACAAAAGCATCGCCGAGCTCATACATGCGCGACTTTCGATCGGCCATAGTCGCAACAGTTTCCAGGTGAGTCAGCCGCGGATGGGCAATTTCCTTCTTGACCAGGACCTCGGGGATGACACCTGTGACACTGCCGCCGTCGTCAAGCGCTGCGTTAGCAACCGTGCCCATAAGACCAATCGCCGCGCCACCGTAGACGAGCTCCACCCGATTTTTCGCGAGTGTCTGGCCGAGACGTTCGGCGGTGACGCGCCAAGCGGGATCGTTGCCGAAGCCGGAGCCGCAGAAAACAGTTAGTGACGACAGTGCGCGCTGTGGCTGTTCACGGCCAGCGGCAAGCTGCGGCAGCTCTTCGCGGAGCTTCGGCAGAGTGGTCTCGGCCAGCATAGGGGCGATTTTCCCGGTCGGCAGCCAGGGGTCGAGCCAGCGGACCTCTTCAATCTCGGCATGGGGCTGAACGTTCGCCAGCTCATCGGTGAACTCTCCGACATAGCGCACATGGTGGCCGACGACCTCGAAGCCCGCCTCGTTGGCGGCGGCTGCGCGGGCGATATTCCACGGACGCAGTTGCGATAGCTCGATGTCCACGCCGAGCTCCTCGGAGACCTCGCGCGCGGCAGTGACCTCCGGGTTATCGACGGACTCACCCGGCTCGAACTTGCCGCCGGGCAGCATGAACGTATCCGTACCCCGCTTACGAACGCACAAAACCCGCCCCACCGGGTCAGTCACAACCATTGCGGCGACAACGATGGAACGGGTTTGTGCAGTCACTCGGGCTCCTTAGGTGAAGGAAGCGCCGAGGCTCTTTCGCCTAGGGATCCTTCACAATCATCTTCCCGGGCGAGTATAGACCCGAGCGAGTGATATCTTCATACTCAATTTCGGCGACATCCGGCTTGACCTTGTCTTTATTCGGACGCGGCGAGAGCTTCTCGACGGAACCCCAGTCGCGGCGCCAGTCGTTCTTGAGGTAAGTCGGTACGGACGTAGCCTCATTCACAGCGTCGGAGAATCCGAGCGGACCACCGCCATCGACCGACTGCCAGACATCTGCGCCGACGACCTTCAGACCACGGTCGGGAGTGATGCGGTACTCCGGAAGTTCCGCGACACCGGCGTAGTGGTCGAACGGACGCTGGCACGGGAACTGGAAGGCAACCGGCCAGTCCGGGATAGTCGCAGTTTCCGGTGAGATGACATCGGTCATCGACTGCAGTTCGGCCAGGCGAGGCGGGGTCAGCGCCAGCCACTGGTCCTCGGAGACATCATTGTCCTCCGCGACCAGTCGCACAGCGGTGGCTCCCTCTGGGATCTCCTCGGTCAGGAAGCGCAGGTTACGCCAGGTCGGAGCAGGGCCGATATCAATCGGCTCCGACTCGGAGAGGACCTCGAAGCCGTCCTCATCGCCGCCCTTGCGACCGTACTGTGCCACCAGCTTGCGACCCGGCTGAGCAACACCGTTGATGTCGTGGTGGAAGATACGGCCGGCCGCCGATACGACGAGTAGCGGGTGGTCCTCGTCAATCTCAGGCAGCTGGAACCAGGAAGTTTCCAGGCTTGCCGGACGCTGAATGTCCTCGGAGTAGGAGCCAAGCACCGGCACCTTATCCGGATTCAAGCCAAATGGCAGCTCGACCTGCGAGCCGTTGACACCCTTGTCGGCGCGCTTACCGCCGTCGGTGCCCGACGCGGAACCGCCCTCAACTGTGGCTTCCGGATCAGAAGATTGATCATCAGTGTCGGCAGTACTTGCCTGGCTCTGGCTGGTGTCCACAGCTTCGGCCTTCATGTTTGACGGGACGCCGTTCGGTTCGAAGCCACGGCTCTTGCCGCCACCGCGCAGCGATTCCGCTAGCGGCTTGCCATCGACGGTATTCAGGAAGCCATCGTTCGGATCGGTTTCCATCAGCACATCGCTCGCCAGATTACATGTCTGACCAGCCAAGGAGCGGATATTACCCGCGGCGACCGAGTAGGCCGGGTACTGCGATACTGCGCCCTTGCCCAGCGAAGCCACCATGAACATCGTCACCAACAGTGTCGTCACCGCAATCGGGGACGATGCAACTGCATTGATGCGGCGCGCGCGTGCCGACTTTTCCTGCGACTTCGGCTTGGCACGGAACTCCTGGACAAAGTTCATTACTGCACCAGCCAGCAGCAGTAGCAAGGCCAGAGCCAATACTGCTGAACCCAGCTGGTGGCCGCGCAACTGAATGGTCTTGTCGAACCACGGCACACCGTAGGACGACACATACCACCAGCCGTTAATACCCATCAGCGAGAAGGCAAGGATGAAGGTGAAACCACCGGCAAAGAACAGCTGGTTGCGCGGGTTACCTGCTACCCAATGGCTAATGGCCATAGCGGCAAGTGCTGCCAGGGAAGCCGCGATGCCCGCGTACACGCCGAAGTGGTGCGTCCACTTTGTCGGCGTGAAGGTCAGGAAGAACATGGTGCCGATGAACATGAACACCAGGCGTGCCGACGGACCGGCCAGAGCCCCCGGAACGGTGCGGTGACGAAGCAGCGCGGCAATCGTGATGCTCAAGCACGCCAGTGCAATCAGAACCGGGAAACGACGCGGGAACGCGCCGTCGACCGACTGCAGCACCAGCCAGTAGTAGCGGACGTACTCGTTGTACCAAGGCTCCGACGGGCCGATGATGCTGCGGACGCGAATGGACTCGCGGACCGTGGCCAAAGTCTGGTCGCCGAAGACACCGACCAAGATGGCGGTGCCCGCGGCCAGGAATGGTGCAATCTGCATCAGTGGGGCCTGCCAACCACCATCGAGAGCCTTATGGCGCTCAACGACAATGCGCACCAGCATCGGGATGCCTGCGAGCAGGGCAGCAACTGCCATTAGGCCCGTTGGGCCCGAGCCCAGTGCCAGCGTGGCGATAACCACTGCGACTGCAGCTGGCAGCAGGCGTCGAGTTAGAATTGCGCGCTCGATAAATACCCAGGTCAGCAGGGATCCCAGAGCAATGACCGGCTCCGGGCGCAGTCCGTTGTTGTACGGCAGCCAGAAGGCCAACAGCACACCAGCAGCAGACCAGTAGGCCACCCGGCGCTGGGCAATCTTCTCGCCGAGGCGCGGGATAACCATTCGGGAAATAATGAACCACACCAGCAGTGCGGACAGCAGCGCAGGAAGTCGCATCCACAGAGACGAGGTGGACACCTTCACCATCAGCGACAGCAGGTCGTAGTAGGGGCTGCCGAACGGTGACTCAGGAGCGCCGAACCAACGGTAGTAGTTCGCCATGTAGCCCGACTCGTCGGAGACGCGCGCCATGGTGAAGATGTAACCGTCATCGGAAGTGTTGCCACCGATGAAGTGCCAAACAACCAAAATCGTGCCAACCAGGATGTCCAGCGGAGTCGGCTTCAACGCACCGCGCTTGAACAGCGGAGTGAAGGAGGAACCGTCGATACGGTCAATGCGAGCTAACGCGACCAGAGAAGCCAGCGTCAGAAGCAGACCCAAGTACATGACGATGTACTTCACCACTGTCGGGTGTGAGGTGTAGCGGGAGTCGATGTTCATGTGGACATCGAGTCCATCGGCTACGGCCTTGGCCGCGTCGCCGTCAGCGGGCAGGTCAGTGTAGATACCGGTGACCTGCGGACGGTAATCGCCGTGTGCGATGGCGGTGAGCTTCTCACCATCTGAGTTCTTGGCGCCGTCGATGTTGACGGTGGTCTCATGCTCGTTTGAGCGGATCTCCAGGATCTTGCCCTTGTTGCTGGCAAGCTCCTTCTTATCCAGGCTCATCACCACGCTATCGCGCAGAATGACGTCGAGGCCGTCCTTGCCCGAACGCACCATCAAGCCCCGTTTGGTCGGCTTATCCGCGGTCGGCGGGATAGTCGACAACAGGGTTGTCCGCTTGTCGGAAAGTTCATCCGTCAGCGACAGAGGCAAATCGACGCTCAGGTCCAACGGTGCCTGCGCCATGAGTGGCGCATCCACTGAGTTCAGTGTGTCGCGCTGAGGCCAAGACACGGAGGACTGAGTATTCACGACCGGGAGGAACGGTGTGATGACAAAGCAAATGAAACCGACGATTCCAGCGATAATCGCTGTCCAACGAGTCAGTGTCGTAGGAGAGGGGCCGTCCATAGGCGGTCTCTCCACGCGGTCGATGGTCACTTCGGGTGAACCGTCGACACTTTCTTTGATTTCTTTAGTTTCGGCAGTCACAAGGAAAGATACTACGGTAATTGGCCTTTTTCTTTGAGTTTGCAACGCGAAAGCTACATCACAGTTTCCACATTAGTAACAGGAATCACGTTTGCGGCAGGGGGTAGCCGCCCAGTATCTACTTGCCAACACCTATTTGCGAACCGCCACTACAAACGGGCCGACCTGGTTTAGCTCCCAGTGCTTCTCAAATGCAGAGCGGGCAAAATTCAGGCTCCGGAAGACCACATTCGGATTGTTCGGATAGATATCATCCGCGATGTCCAACGTCAGCGGAGCGGCATCCTCGCCATCAGGCGTCTCAACTTCGCCCCGCAGCACAATGGCATCTGGTCCGCGCCACGGCGTTTCGTCCATTGTCTGCACGAGCTCATCGGGGTCGCGAATCTCCGACCATTCCTCCAACGCCTGATTACGGCGGTCAAACTCACCCAGAGGGTTAGCGTAGTGGCTGGTCAGTGCCTGGAATCCGTACCAGGGATAGAGTGCCTGGAAATTCTTCTCATCCGTCAGCACCACTGTCTGGGCCGGATCGAGCCCAGCCTCCTTCAGCGTTTGGTCCACCGCTGAGTACCACGCCCCGGCATTCGGTGGGAAGCGGTCCGCGCGCTCGCCGTTACCGTCGGTGTCGGTATGCGCCAAGTCGATGGCGCCATGCAACTTATTCGGAATCGACTGTGCGTAGCCAATGCCCGCCAGCAACAAGACTGCCGCCATTACCGCGGAAACACGCTTGGCAATGTGAGCTGGTGCCGCTTGCGGCCAGTACTTCTCGATGCCGTTGAGACGGGCGTCGGCAAGCGCGACCACACCAGCCGCGATTAACATGAACGTAATCGGTGCGGTGAGGCGAAACCCCAGCAGCGTGCGTCCGAGCAATGTCGCCACCATCGAGGCCACTACCCAGCCGTAGAGCACCAGCGTGCCCAGGCCGAGCGCGCGCGCATCCGGCTCTGTGGCGCTGACCAGCATGCGCACGACGCCGATGAAACACAGCACACCGATCACGCTGGCAGCGAGCATCGGCAAAGGCAGCTGCGCGCCCTCCGGCGGCAGGTAATGCGTCGCTGTCGCGCCCGAGCGCGGTGCCCCCGTCGCAACCGCCAGCATGTACGGACCCCACACCGTCGCCGCAATCAGCATCGATCCCACGCCCATTATGATCAGGCGCACTACAGGCATCCACGAGCTTGACGACGTCCACGCGACCACGGCCAACACGACCACAATAAGCGCGCCTACGGCAGTGTAAAGAGTGTAGAAAGTCGCAGAAATACCCAGGAAGACGAGCACGCCAAACATGGCGGACCAAGCGCCGGTGAGACCGCGCCAGGCCATCACGGTCATCGCCGGAAGACCCATAGCAACGACTGCGGCGTAGGGCTCATCGGCGACAGTGGCCAGGGCGACGGCCGTGGTTGTCAGCGCAATGCCAGTGGCTACTGGCAGGGAGCCACTCAGGCGTTGCCACACCGGAACCAAAACACAGCCAGCAGCGGCGAGTGTCATCAACGCCCAGGGCTGGAAGACCTCCCAGCCGGCAATGCCCAGGATATTGGCCAGGCGTCCGCCCAGGAAGAACCAACCAGCGGGGTAGAAAGACGGGATGTCGATGTACGACATGTCATGCAGGCCAGGCTCCGCGGCCATCCTGGTGAGGTATTCAGTGCGGAACTCCTGGTCGACAGAAAGGCCGTCCAGCCACAGCTTGGTCGAGCCCAGCGGCAGGCCGACGGCAGAGACCACCAGAATGGCCGGTGACATGTAAGCCATCAGGTACGTCAACCACGTTAGCCACCGGGGGCGATTGTCTTTGCCCTTGGTGGCGAAGAAATACAGCAGGACGGTGGTGAGCGTCAGCGTGATGACAATCAGCGCTGTTGCGACCGCCCTGGTCAGCTGCGAGCCGCCGAAGGCCGGCAGCGACAGGCGGTGGAACACAAACCAGGACGCCAGAGCGATAACCGAACCGCCCACAAGCGCTGCGACCAGGTAGAGGAAGGCAGCCTTGAGGGAGAGCTGGTCATCATTGAAGATCTCGTAGCGATCTTCGTCGGTGAACTCGCCTGCGAGCCGGTTTGTGGAAAACTCTGTAGTTTCGTCAAAAGCTGGCGAAGCCTGTTGGGCTTCGCTGCATGATGAGGTGTCGGCCTGCTTGTCAACCATGCTTTTAAGTGTTGCACACGAACGTGAACGACCGGATACCTGCGACGTGGATATCGCTTTGAGGGACGAGTTCTTTAGAGTTTCACGGTAAGGTCTTTACGCGTCGCGAGAAGGAAAGCTCTCCAAAGGATTATTGAAGAACTGGCAAGCCCGATGACCAATCCCCACCACACCCCGTGAGGCCCTAGACCGATGGGAAAAGCAAGTATTAAAGCAGCTGGCAAACCTATAATCCAATAACCAGTGAGGGATGCCTTCAAACCAGTAGTGGTGTCGCTAATCCCGCGCAGGAGACCGATAGCTATGTTTTGTGCAGTATCGACAAATTCCATCACTGCGCCAATAGCCAACAACCCCAATGCGATGCTTAATGTCTCGGTGGCATTGGATTTCTCGGAGCTGTTTATAAATGGGGAAAGTACGAGGCGGGGAGCGCAAAGAAAGCTGACGGAAGCAACAGCAACGATGGCAGCCATCATCGTTTGAGTTCGAATGCCGACTTGGCGTGCAAGGGAGTTGTCATTCAGACCCCAAGCGCGACTCACAAGAATAGAGCTGCCGTGGGAGAACCCAACACCAATCTGGAAAACAATAAAGGTTATTTGATAGACGACGTTGTGCGCTGCGAGTGCTTCTGTGCCAAAGGATCCCATGACCATCGCCAGCACAGAAAACATGCCCGCTTCGGCTCCGTAGGTTGCTGAGACTGGAAGCCCCAGACGAAGCTGAGTGCGGACGAGGTGACGGAGCCTTCCGTGCATCGTGTCTCTGTCGGCACTCCAGAAATCGAGGGCAAGAAAAGTTGAGAGGTCGGGATCTCGGATGGTGATTCGCAGGTAAATTAGGGCCGACAATAAATGAACCAGTGTGGTGGACAGTCCAATACCTAGCAGCCCCAATGCAGGAATAGGCCCGAACCCGAAACCGAGTGCGTAGTTCAATGCTGCATTCACTACAATCATCGCCACGGTGATGTGCAGTAGAGATTTTGGTTTGCCGAGGCCTACACAAAACTGACGGGAGACTTGGAACCACAAACAAGGAACAAGACCTGGCGCGAGCAACCACATCATGGAAGTGGCTGCGGAACTAATCTCAGCGGACTGGCCGAAAAACGGTAGGGCGTAGGCAATCGCCATCAGAACCAGTGCTCCCACTAGACCGCTGACAGTTGCTAATAGCCAGCCGGTGCGTGAGAGGTTGCGAATTTCGCGTTGCAGCGTAGCGGCAGATAGTTCGGAGTCCGCTCGCTCGCGAGATTTGCTTTCGTAGAGTGAATGAGCCGACGCAATTCTATTGCCCAGCGGTGTTAATAGGCCCACGGCCATTGTGCGTATCTGGTTAAACCACACAACTGCCAAACCTCCGCCAGCAAGAGCCCCGAGGCTAAGTTGGCCCATCATGAAAGTGTCGGTGGTTGAAATTGCGATATTCGCAAGCTGTGTGCCGGCAAGGGGAAGAGACAACGCCAAAATCTGGCGGTTTAGTTTCTGAGAGGTAGCTCCGGGCACTACTTTTCCTTCGACCATGAAACTCGTGTTGAATTTAGCGAAATTGGGCTTTCCCCAGCGCGCAATGACATAACTTGTTCCCAAATTTTGGACTCGAGAGCTACATCGAGCAAATCGCGTTCGGCCATCCACTCATCGTTGAACACGGTATCTAGATACTTTTCCCCTCCATCGCACACCATGGTCAATGATGTAGAACCAGCGGGAAAGCTCGGTAGGAGCTCGAGGGCTGCCACTACGGCTCCACCGGCAGATCCTCCCAGTAGAAGTCCCGTATGCTTTGCGATCGCCCGACATGCAGCGAAAGCTGCCTTGTCGGATACCTTTGCTCCGTAGTCGAGTAAGTCGTAGCGAACCGAAGTGCCGATAACTGCACCTTCGGGGGTGCCCGTTCCAGATTGCCAATAGTCGTGTCCAGGAGCACCGAATGCAATGGAACCTTCCGGTTCGACGCCTATAATAGTGGGACGGTGTCCCAATTGATGGAGACGTTCAGTAACTCCAAAGAGACTTCCACCTGTGCCTACAGCACTGATGATATGAGATGGACTTGCTCCGAGATCATTCAAAATTTCATCAGCTGCAGGGTAATAACCCATTGAATTTGCAACATTGTCGTGCTGCTTCATGAATACCCAGCCGTGTTGTTTGCTGAGCTCCTCAGCATGGTTTTCTCTAGCCGATGTGGCGAGCGAATCGTCATCTTGATTGGAAACGAAGCACATCTGTGCATTCATTGCACGCATGGAGTTCAATTTATCTTTACAAGAATGATTATCGACGACTGCTACGAAGTCGTATCCGCGCTCAAGTGCAAGAAGTGCTAAGCCCTGTCCAGTATTACCGGAAGTCGATTCAACGATAGTGCCATGCTCTTGAAGTCGGTTATCCTGCTCTGCCGCCTTAATCATCGACTGGGCCATCCGGATTTTCGCACTTCCAGTTGGGTTGAATTGCTCGAGCTTAAGCAAAACGCGACTTTTCTGGGGAGTACAGACAAGCTCGAACAGAGGAGTATTGCCAATGAGTTGAGACATCTGCGTATAAATTCTTTTTGGCATCTTTATTTGGCCTCTGTTCTAGCGATCTTCCGTGATGGTCATGGTGACAGGATTAAAGGCGTATTTCTGAGGAATCCGATATCCGTGGAAAGCAGACTCGTTCGAGTCCATTTGATACCCGGCTGTGTCGGGATAGACTAGGAAATCTCCAGGTCGAGGCCTGTCGGGGAGTTGAATCATTCTTTTGCTGAGATAATCGCTGTCTAAGCACGTTGATCCGGAAACTGCTGTTGCGGTAGCTACTCCCGAGTCGATAATGACTCCGTTACGCACAAGGTATGGGTCCGGATAATACTCCGAGTTGAACCATTGCTCTGAGAGGCTGAGACTAGTTCCACGTACGACAGTTACTGTCCGTGCAGCATTGGGCAATGCGTGACACGAAAGAACAGGAAAGAAACTAGCACCCGCGAACTGGCATAAAGACCGTCCAGGCTCTGCCAAAATCTTTATGTTGTGACGATGAGCGCGCTGAGCCATGGAGTCCGAGCTGCGTCGAGTGGACTCCATATCTCGACGTGTCAGTGGGCGATGTTGATTAGCTATAAACCGTAGTGAGTATTGTCCGGATAAAGGTGATCCGAACGGATATTGGTCTTTAGGTTTATCCGAATCTATGAACATTTCGTTTTTTAGTCGAGATTGCAGGTTTCGCCAGACTCCATACTCGACTGAGCTTGTGGGAAATCCACCTCCAATGGAAATAGTGTCGGCCCGTGGAGACAGGGAGCGCACCTTGAGTAGGGTGTCGATTGCCAGATGCGACATGTTTATCCTCTCGTGGAGGTCATAACCGTTGCAGTGGAAACTTAGGCCGGTAATTTCGATGTTGGCACGGCCTTGGCTAAGACGAGCGGTTAGAGACAAGGCGGTATCGATGCTCATACCAAACCGTGTGGAGGGGGTTTGGTTCGCAATCCGGAGAAGAACTCGGAGCTGATTAGGCGTATCGATTTCGTCGACAAATTGGGAAATTATTCTTGAATCTACTTCATTGGAAATCGTTAGAGTTGCATCGTGGCAAACTGCCAAATGGATAAGTTCTCGACTCGGTGTAGCACCAGTAATGATTAATTTATTTCCTGGTACACCAGCGGCCAGAGATGATTGGAACTCTTCGACGCTGGCGACATCGATTCCACTGTCGAAACCACGAAGAGCACTCAGTGCTATCTCGCGACTGAAGTGCGCGGACTTATTTGCCTTTTTGCCAAACCGGATACCGAATTTAATGCCGACTTCCTTAGCGGTTGTATGCCAGGCTGAAAGTGTTTGAGCAAATTGGTTTGGGCAAAGGACATGAAAAGGGGTGTCGGAAAGCTCAGCAATGAAGTCAAGTTTCCCTGAGCCAATCAGAGCCGTTTGCCAGCTTGGAACATCAATCTTGCATGATATGGCACTTACCACAGGGATATCTCCGTCCCGAATCCCTGCTTAAGACCTTCCTTGGCGAGGATTTGGCCGACAGCGATATCGGTTAGAACTAGTCCGCTGTTATAGCAAAACGTAGTTTCGTCAATACGAGGCAGTTTGCGCCCTTTGCGGAGCAAATCGGATAGTTCGGCATGGACATTCGGCAACCGACCATCGGTGTCAGCGTAATCGCGACCGGTAACATTCATCTGTTCGATACTCGTCGTGATGACTCTGCTCGCTTGATGACAGATATCAGGGGCGATTCCGTAGCCCACAACAACGACGGTTGCGTGCCGGGGAATATCGGATGCTGTGACAGTACAACGAGTCTCAGGTCCAGCGGCCCCGATAATGAGATCACAGTTTGAACTCACAGTTGTAGGATCGTCTACAATCTTGATTCTTATTTTTCGGCCAAGCTTCACTGCTGCTGTTGATGCAATCTTGGCGCCTTTCTCTAGTCCCACGCTGTGGCTGCCGGCGAGATAAATCGTGTTTAATGTTTCAAAGGTTTCAAGGAGAAAAGGGGCTGCGTTTTGTCCTTGGGTTCCCGAACCGATGATGAGAGCGCTCTGAGGAATTGCACCAGCATACTGTGCCAATAGCGCTGAGACTGCCGGGGTTCTGAGAGTTCCTGCCGCAGCGCCGTCGAGAAGTGCAATAGGATATCCGCTGGAATCGTCGTACAGTGTGAGGGTCGTGTAATAGCTTCTATCCCTGGCGCTTTGTTGGTGAGTTTTGCTCCAATGGGTATAGGAAGTCTTGAATCCGACGGAATTTGAAGAACGACTTCTGCCGACCATCGAGTAACTCACGCTTTCAGGTACTTCAACTTTGATTTTCCCTGGGCACAGAGTTCCTGGCTGGTCGAGCTCGATGAGAGCGGATTTCACCGACTCGAGTACGGACTCGGGTGAAATTTTTATTTGAGCTAATTCTGATCTGCTGAGGACGGTCAGGTTAGTTCGCTGTTTCATAGGATTTCACCATCCATAAATCGGATGTGTTGGCCGTAGCCGGGTTCGTTGATTTCATTGATGGGGCGTGTGTTTTTGGTTCCCATAATGTTGATGCGTAGCATCCAGCGGTCGGTCCCGTCGTAGTTGGCTACGAAAGGTACTCGTCCGTGGGCGCATCGGTCATTGTTGATGATGACCATCTGACCTGGCTTTATAGGCACCGTATAGGTGACAGTGTGAAGAGCCTGTTGAAGCTTCTCAAATGCCTCCCACCACTGTAAGGTTCCAGAATTTTTGTCTGTGTAGGCGGGGTCAAACCTCATGCCTAAATTGCCATCAGTTTTCCAGATTGATGTCATGGCAGTAGGAGCTGCATATTCGTAATCACCGTAAGATGCATCTGGAATAATGATGGCTCCGTCCCCGGTTAGAATTTTTTTCGAATCTACATCGAGTAGATGCCATGCTTCATCGATGGGGGCCAGCGTAGTGCCGACATTTTTGGGGTTACGAAGACCAAATAAAGCGAAGTGCGTCGCGCGCCGCGGATGAAAAGCATCTTCCGTGTGCAGAGTCAATGTGGTGTTGCTGCTGGCGCCAACTTGCTGGTTCTCCTGGCCGCGGGTCGGCACCAAGTCTGTGGTGATACGGCCTTTCTGCTGTCCGAACCATCCGAATGGGCGACCGACAGCGCTAGCGATAATCGCAAGAACGAATCTCCAGGTTCGGACCTTGCCAACGCATTCCTGCCACGTGGCTGGGGTAGGTCCGTGAACTGCAGGGAAGGGAAGTCCATGGATGGAAGTGGCATGGGCAGTAGGGGAGAGCAGAATTAGTTCTTTCAGTTCCTCCAGCTCATCAGTCAAAAGATGATTGATGGCATTGTACGAGTCGGGAGAGCTAATCTTCTGTGTCGCAGCCAGTTCGTCGGCAGCTTTAACGATCCTGTGTGAGAGTTCTTGGCTCAGGTGCAAATTCTGCATGACAAAGAGATTAGGTGAGGGTAACCTATGCTGTAAAGGGTGACCTAGATAATTATTCTTAAAAGAATTTCGTTAGTAGGCTTGCCTAAGCTTTACTGCTGCTGTAGTTGTTAGTAATGTCTTTTCTCCTGTGGGCAGTCTTTCTTAGAGATTAAGGAACCATCATGACCAATTTTTCTCGACGCCAATTCCTCGCTGCAATGGCAGTTATTGGGACAGGCACTTTTCTGACGGCGTGTACGTCACGAGAGTCGACGGCAGGGGATGGGGCTGCCAGTGGGGATGAAGTCGAAAACGTTAATGTGCTGCGTGTTGGGGCTCTCGGGAAAGCGGCAAGCGCTCAACGAGACCCTTACCAGCTTTTGCCTAATGATTCAGATATGCTTATTAGCTCCCTGATCTGGGAGGCTCTGACGGTGCCGGGCGAGAAAGAAACTGTAGTGCCACGCCTGATGCAGGAATGGAAACAGAATAATCCGACTGAGTGGGAATTTATGATTGCCGACGGTGCTACCTTCCATGATGGTTCCTCGGTCACATCTGAAGATGTCGTGTGGTCGTTGAAGAAGATGCTTTCGGATGAGGAAAACTCATTCCGGCTTCCAGTGATGCCTGATAGCATTCGTGCTGCTGGAGCCAACGTCGTTGTGATGGAAACTGCGGAACCGAATTCACAGCTTCCGATGCTTGCGCGATTGATGACCTTCGTGATGAAGAAGGGTTCTTCTGCTGAAAAGCCCATTGGATCGGGGCCGTTCCAGCTGGTCAGTTGGGAAAATGGTTCTGCTAAGCTCAAGCGTTTCGATAACTATCACGGAACAGTAGCAGGAGTTGCTGAGGTCCATGTCATTCCATTTGAAGACTCCACCGCAATGACTAATGCGCTGTTGTCCGGGCAAATTGACTTAGCTCAAGCTGCGGGTCCTATTGCGGCCCGATCCGTCGAAGGAAATGAAGATATAAAGATTGTGCGCCGGATGAATGACTCGGTTATTCCACTAATCATGCGTACCTCAGATGGGCCTTTCTCAGATGTGAGAGTTCGTCAGGCGCTGCGCCTTGCAGTTGATCGGGAGCAAATCATCCAACGAGCTCTCTCCGGTTATGGAACCCCTGCAAACGACATTCTTGGAACGGCAGATTCGAACCTGGATTCTTCGTTAGTGCGTAAGCGTGACGTTGTGAAAGCGAAGAATCTCCTCCAAGAGGCAGATTTTGACCTTGAGAAAACGTATGACTTGTACGTTACCCCTGAGGCTCCGGGTCAAGTAGAGGCGATGAAGGTTATCGCTAATCAGGTGAAAGAAATCGGCATGACTCTCAATGTAGTGGAGCAGGATTCGGGTACTTTCTACGACGAGACATGGACCAAGGCAGACCTATATTGTGGCTATTGGGGAACTAACGATTCCGTGCTCTTCTTCGCCGGGAAGGTTCTCGACGGTGACGCGGCCTCTAATGAGACCGCATTTGATGATGCTGAATTCAACGAGATCTATGACCAGGTACTGGAAAGCACCGATACTGAGAGAATTAACCAGCTAAGCCGCCAGCTGCAGAAGATTGAGTTCGAGCGATCCGGGTATCTGGTCTGGGGTGCATCCGACGGCGTCGATCTTGCGAGAGCGAATTTGAGTGGTCTGCCTAAGGCTCCAGGCTATGGTCGTGTCCTCCTTGAAACTGTCAAGAAGGCTTAGTGTGTCAGCGGAAATCGCGCGTTGGCTTATTCCTCGGCTGATAATTCGTGGAGGCTTACTTTTCGCAGTTCTCGGACTTGTTTTTGTAGCGATTGATCGACTGCCCGGTAATGCTGCCTCCGCAATCTTGGGCGCAAACCGGACCCCGGAAGCTCTGGCAGCGCTAGAAAGAAACCTGAATCTTGATAAGCCGCTTATGGCCCGCTTCCTGAGCTGGCTGGGAAGTGCGTTTGCGGGCGACTTTGGTACTTCCGTAAACGGAGTACCGATTATTAATCTGCTGAGTTCAGCGCTGCCTGTGACGCTGGCAACAACTGGTATGGCATTTTTAGTCACTGCTGTTCTTTCGGTAGCAATCGCCATTTTTTGGGCTTCACGTGCTGAAAAACCCTGGATTTCGCACATTATTGACCGATCGACAGTGGCATTAATTGCGCTACCAGAGTTTGTCGTTGGTGTGTTTCTGGTAGCGGTATTCTCTCTCTGGCTTGGTTGGTTTCCCGCGGTCACTATCACCGCGGAAGGCTTGCCAACCCAGATAAGTATGTACGCATTACCGGTTATGGCGCTGGTAATTCCTCAGGCGGCCTGGAATTCGAGAATGCTTTTCGCAGCGTTCGAGGATGCTTCTCACAACACTGCGGTCCGCAATGCTGAGCTAAACGGAATCGTGGGAAATCAGCTGGCACTTCGACATATCCTGCCGCTATCCGCACCGACATTTGCTACTTCAATGGCTACAACAGCAGGTGTTTTGGTAGCAGGGACAGTCACAGTCGAAGCGTTATTTAACCATCCTGGAGTGGGGCTTTTGGTGTCTAATGCAGTCGCGCAACGGGATATCTCGGTGATTCTTGCCGTACTTGCTGTAACAGGGGCGATCATATTGGTGTTGCTGACTGTGGCAGATGCAATAAAAGTCGCATTCACCCCGAAGGTGCAACTATGATTCGAAGGTTTTTAGCGGGGGCCTTTATCGCCCTAGTGTTAGGCGGACCGGTCGCTGCTGGTTTGTTTGGCATTGAACTGTCGGCGCATGGCGTGCCCTTCGCTAACGGTAACGAGGAGGGCTTCCTAGGAACAGAACACCTGGGGAGAAGTGTGGGCGCTGCGGTGCTTGTTGGCGGCCAGTCCTTGGTCGTAACTGCAATAATCGTCGGTTCTTTAACCACGGTATTTGGCACCCTACTCGGTATCTTGGGGGCGCTAAGGCCAAAACTGGGTTTCTTTATTGAAGCAGTGGCGGATGCCACGATCTTGGTGCCGGCGGTAATTCTTTTGCTTTTAACCGCTGTGTTATATCCCAATGGAGGATTGCCTTTACTTATCAGCGTTTCTGTCGCAGTCGGTACTCCATACGCCGCCCGCGTAGTCGCTGCCGCAACCTATCCCGTTGCTAGCGCTGGCTATGTTCAGGCTGCACAGGGCAGTGGCGCAACGACCGTCTCGATAATTTTTCGGGACATCATTCCCAATATTTCGGCTGTACTTCGTTCGGTGTGGAGTCTTCGCATTATCGAGGCACTGTATGTTCTGGCAACAGCGAGTTTCCTTGGGGTCGGGAGAAGTTTAGGTGAATTCGCTTGGTCAGCGATGGTGCGTGACAACGCAAGCGGAATATCTCTTAACCCGTGGTCAGTGCTTGCACCGGCTGCTGCATTGGCTGCGACATCGATTGCTGTAGTGGCACTAATTAATGGGGACCAGAAGGAATTGAAGGATGTGTCTATCTCGTGATTGATGTAGATATTTCCGTGAGGCAAGGTCGGCACGTTATCCTACCCCGCACAGTGCTCACTGCCCGAGCGGGTGAAATTACGGTTTTAACTGGGGTGAGCGGCTCCGGGAAGACCTCACTTTTAAAGGCATTGATTGGTGCGGTACCGGAGAGATCGGAAGTAATTGGTGAGGTTTCTGTCGAGTCCAGTGAGTGGCGAGACGTAAACCCGCTGGAGCTTTCATCATGTGAATTAGCTCATTTTCGCCGTGAGCACATTGCTTTCGTAGGACAGGATCCGGGCGCCGAGTTGCCACCATTGATGTCAGTAGCCCGGATGCTCCGGGAGCTAGCTCCAGCGACCGACGTTGCAGCGTTGCTGCAGCGTGTAGATCTTCCAGCCAGCATTGCTTCCCGACGTATTCACCAGCTTTCTGGTGGACAGCAGCGACGGGTGGCACTGGCTCGGGCACTATCGCGTTCGCCTGAAGCCATCGCTCTTGATGAGCCCTTCGCCGGCCTTGACTCCGATACTTCGACGGTAATCGCTCATCTGCTAAGAGGCCTCGCGGATAGTGGCGTTACGGTCATTTTCACCGCCCACCAGGTTCCTAAGCTTGCGATTTGCATTGACTCGGTCGTGGCTGTCGGGAATGGAACGGAAAAAAGCGATTCGATCACCCAGCGCGTGGAACGCCAGAGTGTAGAGACGACTTCTGGCCACAGCCCGCGTTCAGTAACGAAAGGCATCCAGGTCACAGAACTCTCCAAAGCCTCGATTGGTGAATCTATGCCGGGGGCGGGGGCAGGGGCGGGCGCGTCTCCAGTCTTAAGAGTTTCCAACCTGAGCTGCGTGAATAATGAACGCGTGACTCTTTTTCAGGGCCTCTCTTTCGCTGTACAGCGTGGCACTATGGTTGGGGTCAAGGGACCGTCGGGAAGCGGAAAGTCGACACTACTTCGGTGCCTAATCGGGCTAAACCACGCAGAGTCGGGTGAGATTGAATGTGCTGGTGTAACTCGTGAAGCTAAGCGTACATGGCCACGGAAGAATCGTTTGATGATGCAGATAGTTCCGCAGGATCCTGCCTCTACGTTGAACCCGAAAATGACCGCGCTCGATGCCGTAGCGCGTGCAGCCCGGGTGTCGGTAAGGGGACGCCGTGACGCACGCCGAGCGGCAATAGATTTACTCGATAAAGTCGGTATCGATAAGCAGCTCGCACAGCGTAAGCCAAGTGGACTCTCTGGAGGGCAGAGGCAGCGTGTTGCAATCGCACGTGCTCTAGCCGTGCGCCCAAAGCTCCTGCTCTGCGATGAAATTACCTCGGCGCTTGATTATCAAGCAGCGACCAAAGTGATGAGCGTTCTGCAAGAACTCAACAGCGAGGGAATGGGCATAGTTCTAGTCAGTCACGATGATGAGCTGCTGCAATCGTATTGCTCCACGGTTATCCCAATTGGAACTGCAGCTGTGGGTTGAGACCAAAGCCCTGCTATTCGGGCCTTGGCCCCTCCAGACCTTAAATAGGCAGCTTCTTGAAGATCGGGCGCGGAATGTGCTTCAGCACCATCATCACCAGCTGGAATGCTGGCGGAGCCCAGACCAGGGTCTTGCCGGCCTCGACGGACTTCACCGCGAGCTTGGCGACATCTTCCTTATTCACAGTCAGTGGCGCCTCGTCCACGTCAGCGGACATACGGGTACGGACCTGGCCCGGGCGGATAACCAGGGTCTTGACGCCGTACTCCTCCAGGGCCTCACCCAGGTTCAGGTAGAAACCATCCAGGCCGGCCTTGGTGGAACCGTAGACAAAGTTGGAGCGACGTACGCGCTCACCAGCAACGGAGGACATGGCAATGAACTGGCCGTGGCCCTGCGCCTTGAACTTCTGACCAACCAGAACACCCATCGACATCGCACCGGTGTAGTTGATGTTCGCAGCCAGGACCGCCTTGCGCTGGTTCTGCCAGAGCTCCTCGGCGTCGCCAAGCATGCCGAACGCGACGATGCAGATATCCACGTCGCCGTCAGCAAATGCCTTCTCGACGACCTCCGGGTGGGAGTCGAAGTCCGTTGCGTCGAAGTCGAGGGTGACCACCTCGGAAGCACCGGCGGCCTTCATCTTCTCAGCGGAGGCCTCGCGCAGCGGATCGTTCGGCAGGGAAGCCAGGATGACCTTGGCCGGGCCCTTCTTCAGGAACTCGGCGGTAATAGCCAGGCCGATTTCACTGGTGCCGCCGAGCAGCAGGATGGACTGGGCAGCGCCTACAGCATTAATCATTGGGGCTTAAATCCTCTCGGTTCTTTTAGTGCAGTTCCAGTCGACGCGACATGTCAGAGGCGAAGACACCGTGCGGGTCGATCTCGTTGCGGGTGTCCAGCCAGCTCTGCATCTCGGGGTACATCTGGTGGAAGTTAGCGGCGGAAGTGCGCGACTCCTTGGCCAGGTAGAGGCGGCCGCCGAACTCCATGACGCGACGGTCGAGGTCGTCCAGGAACTGGCCGAGACCCGGCTTAATCGGGAAGTCCACGCAGACGTTCCAACCCGGCATCGGGTAAGACAGCGGAGCGCGATTACCCTCGCCGAACAGCTTGAACACATTCAGCGCCGAGTAGTGGCCGGAGCGCTGGATATCGCGGACAATCTCCTTGAACGGCTCGACGGCCTCGCGCGGAACAACGAACTGGTACTGCAGGAAGCCCTTGGAGCCATAGCCACGGTTCCACTCACCGATGAGATCCAGCGGCTGGTAGAACTGCGTGAGGTTCTGCACCTGGTTCCGGTAGGTACCGGACTTCAGCCACCACAGCTCACCAATGCTGATCATGGTCAGCTTGTTCATGGTGAAGGACGGGAAGATATCCGGCACGGTCACCAGCTGCGGAGCGTTGAACTTCAGCGGGTCCTTGGCCAGCTTCGGGGCGTATTCCTCCAGCTGAGCCAGGGTTGCCAGCGAACCGCGGGAGATTGCGGCGCGTCCCAGCTTCGGCTCCGGCGAGATGGCATCGAACCACGCGGAGGAGTAAGTGAAGTTCTCCTCGGAGCCATCGGAGTGGAACTCGATGGTTTCGTCCAGAGTGTGGGTCATGTCGCCATCGGCGATGAAGTACGCCGTCTCGGTCTTGGTCATCTTGATCCGAGCGCGGACAATAATGCCGGTCAGGCCCATGCCGCCGACAGTTGCCCAGAACAGCTTGCCGTCCGGGTCATCTGCGGAGCCCTCCGGCTCGAGATGCAGAATACGACCGTCGGCGACCAGCAGCTCCATCGACAGCACATGGTTGCCGAAGGAACCTGCGGAGTGGTGGTTTTTACCGTGAATGTCCGGGCCAATGGCACCACCGATGGTGACCTGGCGAGTACCCGGCAGTACCGGCACCCACAGGCCGTAGGGCAGCGCGGCCTTCATCAGCTGGTCCAGCGTGACACCGCCGTCGACATCAACAATCGCCGACTCCTGGTCAATGGAGTGGATTTTGTTGAGCTTCTGCATGTCGATGACAAGACCGCCCGAGTTCTGGGCGGGGTCGCCGTAGGAGCGGCCCATACCGCGGGCAATCACACCGCGGCGCAGGTGGGCAGGCTTGTCGGAGTTCTGGTCTGCGACAGCCTTGACGGCGTTAACAATTTCATCCAAGTCCGGCGTCGACAGCACCTGGGACTTAGCGGGGGCGGTACGACCCCAACCGGTTAGGGTCCTGGCTTCTGTGTGTACGGCTCCGTAGGCACCGTTCGAAGCATCGGTGCTGGACTTGCCGTTAGTGTTAGTGGACATCAAGGCTAGGCTACCCCCTTGCACCGGCTCCGTCGCCCGTGACGCTCCGAGGTGTTGGTCACGCTTGAGGCCGCGCACGGACCGTCGGAAAGCGAGCGAAATGTACGGAGGGGCTATAGATCCATAATTTTTCGGATCTCTTCCGGCAGCATTTCCTGCGAGGTGATTTGCGGGCCGTCGTAGGCCTCGAGTGCGCGGTAGACCTGTGCGCGCTCTGCGCTGTCGAGGATGGGCAGTTCCTCGGCGAACAGCATGACCATCTGGTTCGACAGCGGGGTGTTGGTGTACTCGGCGGCCATGTTGATGGTTTCGCGCGGCTTCTTCTTGAAAAAGTCGAACATGCGATACAGGCTACCCCGCTTCGAATCCGTCACTCGCGATACCATCAACCTCATGACATCCACGCCCGCTGCTACTCCGCAGACCCTTGCCGTATGTAGTTCCACATCGCCCGTTGTCATTTGGCATGTGGAGCTCTCGCCGTCCTTTGCAGGCGAGAGGTTGTCGGGTGCATGGCTGGTGGATCCGCTTGACGACGGAGCCCTGGAGACCGCCACCAATCTGCTCACCGGTTGCTTTGTTGCGACTGTGACCGCGGGCGATGGTGGCGGTGACGCTGCAGCTGAGAGCGCTGAGGGTGCTGAGGGGGCGGACCTGCTATCGCAGGCGATTGAGCAGGCGGGGGCCACGGTGGTGGACCTGCCAGCATCGGTGGCCGGCATTCGTGACCACATCGGACAGCTGCGCGCCGCCGCGAAGGAAGAGAAAGCCAAGCCCGGCAAGGGAAATCTGACGGAGCCGCGGTTTCCCAAGGTCAACGACGTGGAGGTCATTGATTTTCCGCATGTGGGCGAAAAAGTCGCAGGACCGGTGCTGGGGCTTGCTCGCGGGGTAGAAGAGCTGGTAGCGCAGTGGATGGCTGTGGAGTCGCAGCGTCTGCGCCGCAAGTACTTGGCAGAGCCGTGGGGTGCGGAGCCACGCCAGATTCCACTGGTAAGAACGCGCGCATTGTAGCGAGTTTTTGCTATCCAGGCCACCTTGTTTTTCCTGCGTACGCTGTGAAGTATGGCAGCACAGACCGATAACGTAGTCGCCTTCCCAGGCGTTCGCGTGGCCACGGAACCGGCCACGCTCATTATCGGTGCCTCTTTAGAGGAAGAACCGTGCAGTGCCCACCGCGTCTTCGGGGTCAATGACCAGATGGATCTGCGAAGCCTGTCCCGCGTGTTAGCGGTCATCTTTGGGTGGGGCGACGAAAGCGTGCCGACGAAGTTCCATTTGCCCGGCTCGGCGGTGGAGTCTGTGGCGCAGCTGGTGACTGGCGGCAGACCCGCAGCGGGTGGAGTCGTCGATGTTCCCTTATCCACCACAGTTGCCGAGGTGCTGCAAAGTCCCGGCGATACCCTTATCTGGCAGTGGGGCCTGTGGGAACATACCTTGCAGGTCAGAGAAGCTTTTGCCCGCGATGAGGCCACACCGGATGCCCTGTGCATCGGTGGCTCGGGTGCTATCCGCGCACTGGGGGATGTGGACGCGGAGGAGTCGGTGGATATTGCCGCAATCAATAGGGAATTGACCGGACGGGACTCTATTCAAAATACGTTGGCCACCGCTCGTGCCGATGTCGTGGACATCATCGAGAGGTCGGGGGTGTTTGAATTCGTGCCCCTGTTACAGGCTCTGGACCTGCAGAGGTCGGAATCAACCGCGCTGGAATTGACCGGGGAGGCGGGGGAGAGCGTCGTTAAGCGATTGCGTGCATTGCCTATAGAGGACGCCGAGAAAGACCCAGCCGGGCACGATGCGGCGTTGGTGGAGCTGCTGTGTTTGGCGGCGCTGACTTCGGATGAGCTGCGGCATGATGTGGCGGCGCATGTCATGGAGCGCCTCGGTTGGGAGAGCGACGAGGGCATCCCGCTATCCGGCGAGGACGTGGAGGAATTGGCGGCGGCTAGCTGGGCGGAGATGAGTGCGTTGGGCCTAGCTGGGGAGGATGCGCTCTCGCCGGTGGAGCGGCTGGATCTGCTGCGTGAGGCGCTGCGGCGTTAGTTCGTTTCTCCTCTTTATTGCCTCCTCATGCTCGCGCTGGCTGTTTGTTAGCTGGCCGGTGGCCTAGAATTTCTAGGCGTGTCAGCGAATGAAACAGCAAATGAAAACCCGAACCGTGAAAACGGCAAGCTCGGAAACGGCTCCCACGAAAATGGCTTTGTCGTAGAGGACTCGGCCGCAGTGCCGATGGCGACGGAGACCAAGGACGAGCACGATCTGAAAGTGCAGATGATGCGCTTTATTATCTCCGGCGTTATTGCGGCGGTGGTGGACTTCGGCCTGACGTTCATCATGCTCAACGTCTTCGGGGCGACCAACTTCTGGGGCAAGACGGTCGGCTGGGTTTTCGGCACGATTACGGCGTACATCATCAACAGCCGCTGGACCTTCAAGTCGAAGTCCTCGGCGAAGAAGGTGCTGGCAGTTGCGGTGCTGTACCTGATTACTTACGCCACCCAGGTCGGTATCTTCAACGTGTTACAGCCCTGGCTCGTCGAATCCTGGGACTGGAACGCGCAGTGGGCACAGTTCGGCGCATTCGTTGTCGCGCAGGGCGTTGCGACGGTAATTAACTTCATCATTCAGCGTGTATTCATCTTCCGTGTGAAATAGCGCGATACGCTGGGGGACGTGACTTCGACTGCTTCTAATAAGGAATCCACTCAGCTGACCGCCGAAACCGATGTTGACATGCTGACTATTCAGCGCGTGCTGTTTGCTCCGCCCGCAGACTGGGTGGAGCCGGATTTGTACTACCGAGTCGAAGGCGTTGGCGCCTACGACAGCTCGGTGCAGGCCACCCGTAACTCGATCACGCTCGGTCGCCACACCGTAGTGCGCACTGACACCTACTTCGGTCGCTTCCGAGCTTCTTACTGGCAGCGCTGGACCTCAATTAAGCAGGTCGAAATCCGCGCGCGCGTGGTCGGTTCCGCGCGTGTGCTGGCCTACACCGAGGATATTGGGGGCCACCTCCGCTTGGAGGACTCCTGGGCAGCGGGCGGCTCGGATGCCGACGGCAACTGGACCGGTGAGCACTCGCCGATGTCGGGTTCTGCCAATGAAGAGGTACGCCTGACCGTCCCGCTGGACCGCTTCGCCGATGGCGGTGCCATTCACCTGCGCTTCGACACCGAGGACGCAGGCGCAAAGATTTCCGATGTTCGCTATGTTGTGCCCAAGTCGGCTATCAAGCGTGATATTCCGACTGACCTGGTCATTTGTTCTTACAACCGACCGGTTGACTGTGCTCGAACCGTCGCCACGCTGGCTGAGGACCTGCCAGCCCTTGAGCGCGTTCGCACCATCCGCGTCGTTGACCAGGGCGAACAGCACCCGGCCGACGAAGCCGACTTCATCCAGGCCAAGGAGATCCTCGGCGAGCGCCTGAACGTCGTCCATCAGCCGAACCTCGGCGGCGCCGGCGGTTTCTCCCGCGGCATGCGTGACGCCACCGCTGCGGGTGACTGCATGGTGCTGCTTACCGACGACGACATCCGCCCCGAGCCCGAAACCACCCTGCGCCTATCCGCCCTGGCCGTATGCGCGGAAAAGCCGATGCTACTCGGAGCGCAGATGCTCTTCCTGTTCAACCCGACCAGTCTCTTCCGCACCGGCGAGACCTACAACTGGAAGGCGCTGACCGTCGAGGAGAACGACCCCAAGTTCGGTTACGCCGACGTGGACGTGCGCAAGTACCACCAGCTGCGTCGCCTGGGTGTTGACTACAACGCCTGGTGGACCTGCCTGGTGCCGTCCGAGGTCATTAAAAAGATTGGCCTGGCGCTGCCGCTGTTCTTCCAGTACGACGACATCGACTACGGCTTCCGTGCCGCCAAGGCTGGTTACCCGACCGACACCATTCCGGGCGCAGCCGTCTGGCACGCCGATTTCTACTGGAAGGACATCGAAAACGCCGCCCAGTACTTCGGCCTGCGCAACTCCCTCATCGCCGCCACCATGCACGGCGATGTCACCGCGAAGGACATGGTCAACGTCGCTTCACGACGAATCCTCTCGAACCTGGTCTCTATGCGCTACGGCCTGGCCTGGACGCAGATGGAAGCGGTTCGTGACCTGCTGCGTGGCCCGGAGGTGCTGAAGAACGCATCGCAGGGCGACTTCGCACGCATTTCTGCTGGTCGAAAGAACTTCCCGGAGACCGAGCTGCTACCGATGCACGAGATGCCGGGTGGTCTGACTCCGGTTCGCCCGCCGTCACACGAGATCTCCAGCGAAAACAAGACGATGGCCAAGCGTTTGGCTTATACGCAGATGGGTAAGAAGCGCCCGGGTCCGGTGGCTGTGGCCTTCGAGGACTCCTTCTGGTGGCACATTTCCACCTTCGACGACGTGTGGGTTACCGATGCTTCCCAGAATGGAGTGCGTCACCTGGTCCGCGACCTGGAAAAGGAAAAGTCCATGCGTGCCGAGACCATCAGCCTCATGCGCGAACTTTCCTCCAAGTGGGACGACCTGGCGAAGCAGTGGCGTGCCGCCGTGCCATTTTTGACCAGCGAGGACAACTGGGAGAAGTTCTTCCAAGGCGAGTAGTCTTGCTGAGATTGGGCTGAGCCTGGCGGGGTTAACCCCTAAAGTGCAGAAACCGTCGGATAGCAGGAAATCCGCCGGTTTCGTGCTCTAATAGTGTTTACGCACCTTAAAAGTTCATAAATTTTCGAACGGAGTCCCGCCTCGTATGACTACGCCCATGCCCCCGAATAACACAGGCGACAAAACACGCAAACAGCTCATCACGATCCTGGTGCTGCTGGTGTTGATTATCCTTGCGATGGCCGTGTTCCTAATTGCCAAGATTTCCGGGGACCGAAGTGGCGGTTCGGCGGTTGCTGAGAGCAGTGTGTCGTCGTCAAGCGAAAATGGCGATGCGCAGGGACAGGAGAAGTCCCCGGCTCAGGCGCAGGCGGAGAAGGCCGTCGTTGTGTACAAGCAGGTGCTGGCGAACCCGGCGCCACTGCAGACTTTTGTCGGAGAAGTTAGCCCTGGTGGGGCGATGAAATATGCGCTCGTGCATCTTGATGATGGGTGCGTGCCCGAGCTGGTGCTGAACTATGGCACAAGTGCGATGAGCGCCGAAATTGATGCGATTGGTGTCTATGGCGTCGATGAAAATGGCCAGGAAATTCAGTTTCAGAATTCCTATCATGACGGTGTTACTTCAACGGGCGGTGTACGTCGCGCCCTTCAGCGAGCTACTGGTCAGCCGGGTATGTTCTCGTTTTCTGCAGAGAGGATGGGGCGCGATCAGGAAGATTTGCTGGTGACGCGCCAGGGCAATGAGCTGGTGGAAACACCTGCGAATCCGGGTGCTGGGGAGTTCGAACAGTTTAACTGGATTCCGGCTGACAACCTGGATATCGTCGAGGCCATTGCTGCTGGTAATGACTGCGCGCCGGGCTCGGGCTCAGGGGCGGGTGCTGGCGCTGATGGTTCTGGTGCTGATGGCGCTAATGGTGCCAACGGTGGACCGAATCCGACGGCGGGGCAGCAGGCTGCGGGGTCTGGGGATGGGGCTGGTTCGGGTTCGAACTCGGACTCGGGCTCGCAGTCTGGGGCTTCGGATTCTAGTTCGCAGGGGTCGAGCAATGGCACCAGTGGCCAGCAGACGGTGACCGGCACGGTGAAGATTTTCCAGAATCGAGCCGAGGTTCTCGCTTATCAGCAGCGTGAGGATCCCAACCCCCATATTGCCGGCGACCGACAATTTGCGATTTTGGTTCTTGACCAGCCAACTGACGTGACAGCCAAGCTCGCAGGAAGTAATGAAACTGAAACACGCACTATTGACCATGTCGTGATTAACCCAAATCTCCACAGCGACGGGGAAAAGGCAACGATTAGCTTCTCAGCTGACAAGACATACTGGCCGTCGGACACGGGCATCCCGTTCGGTCTCGCTGTTGAGGACGGCGCCAAATGGTAAGTAAGCGACAGCTGGGTGTCCGCAGCTAGTTATCCACAGCCGCCAAATTGTCCACAGAAACGGGCAATTTGGCGGCTTTTCTGCTGCCAATTTTCACGGAGTCGGCCATAAATGAAGGCACTAATTCCAATGCGTGAATACCTGTAGTCAGCCTGCAACGAACCTGCAGCCAAAACGCAACCAACCTTAGGGAGTGCCGAAAACCAATGCCTACCTGGAATTACGATTCCGATGGCCTCATCCACGCGGCTGCGCAGAAGCAAATCAAGCATCCTTGTGAATATGTCAGTGCCAAGTCAGAGCTAGGTGATCTACACGGGCACGTCGATATCACTAATGGACGGAATAAATCCCTGCTCAGACTGGCGTATGGCACCTACATTGATTGCTCTCGATGGAATGCGCTGTCAGCATTTGAACGTTTTCAACTGCAGATAAAGGCACTGGTCAAGCCGGGTTCCGGAACAATCATTACAGGCGAAGCAGCCGCTGCGTTGCATGGTATCCCGTTGCTTGTTCGAAATGCCACAATCGCGCTTGCCAATTCCGGCCTGCGCCGACCTGGCGGCGGATTGCGCCATGTCGGTGGCAAAATCCTCGAACAAGACATCGTTCGCATTGGTGGGCGCAGCGTTACCGATGTGCCGAAAACCGTCATCGATATTTGCCGCACCGCCGAGTCTGAAAACGGGCCAATCGTCGTTGACACCGCACTACGGCAGTGGTGTGACCTCGAAGAATTGCATACAGTCCTCACAAATTACCCACGTTCGCCGGGGACCCGTCGTGCCCGTGAGCTACTTCGAACTGCCAGCGAACACAGCGAAACCATCGGTGAGTCAATCACAAAGAAATGCATAATCGACTCAGGAATTGCCACGCTTTACGACGAAAAATGCGTGCTCATGCAGCAAGTCGAGTTCTATGACAGTGAAGGATTCATTGGGCGCGTCGATTTTTATGTGCCTCATCTGAATTTGATCATTGAGTTCGATGGGCTGACTAAGTATTCCGGTGGCGGGGTAGCAGCTACGGAGACTGTACTTCTGAAAGAGCAAGCTCGCGAGAAGCGTCTGAGGAACCTCCACTTAGATGTACTCCGCTTCCAATGGTCACAGGTCATTAGTGGGGACTGCGTGGAGGTCTTGCGACAGTTCGCTATTCGGCAGAGTCAGCGTATTCAGGCAGGTGGGTTGGTATTTTCGTCCGAAGTTGGGCGTTTTCGTCAAGCCACTGTCCCGTATAAAGATCGGCAGCTCCGTGAGTCCAGAATCCAGCAGCGTAAGCAGCGTTTGCAGCTTCTGGAAAATGCATCGACCTCGCGCGACTCCAGCTAAGCTCGGCTGCTGACCTGTCGCAATTGTGCTGACCGGACTTGGAACGATTTCGAGCGGACTGGCTCGGATTTCCAGCGACTTATGGCCAGTTTCACTTCACTCATCGACGGTTTTTCAAGACTCATCGACGCTTTTTGGCCGTCGTGCTCACTTATGGCCAACTTCTCGCCACTTGTCGATGTTTTTCCGGGACTTATGGCCAGCTTCCCGCCACTTATCGATGACTTTTCAGGACTTATGGCCACGCTGTTGGCCTGGCCCGCGCACTTATCGTAGGACTATTCACTTATGCGCAGGCTGTAGCGCATCGATGAGTGAATACCTCATCGATATGTCAGTGGAGGAGAAGGGAACCAGGGGTTAGGTAACACTTTTGCGCACTGAGCACTCGAAATGCGGACTACATGACCCGGGTGAGGCCAAATATGCAGGCCAGTGCAACCTCGGCCCCACCAGCCCCAGCGCCGCAACCCCGGCCCCAGCAACCCCGGCCCCAGCAACCCCAGCGCCGCAACCCCGGCCCCACCAGCCCCAGCGCCGCAACCCCAGCCCCAGTAACCCCAGCGCCGCAAGGCCAGTCAGCCCCAGCGCCACAAGCCCAGCGCCGCAACGCCTGCGCCTCAATGCTTGCGCCCCACCAGCCCCAGCGCCCCCAGCCCGAACTACTTCGACTTCGGGTCGAAGCGCTCGAAGTTCTCCGCGCGGCCCTGTTTCAGTAGCTTGAACCAGCGGTAGAAGCCGCGGACATCGCGACGCTGGACCAGGAAGAACCAGCCGAAGCGCAGGAACTCCTGTGGCATGAGCTTGCGCATGCCGGGCTGGCTCATCAGGTAGCCGCGGTTGCGGTAGGTGAAGTAGCGCTTGAAGTCATTGGTCGGGTACTGCGTGTGCATCTTGCCGCCGAGAATGGGCACAAATTCACCCGAGCCGGAGGGGTGCAGGTAGGCCGTCGTCAAGCATGTGCCGAACCGGAGGCCGGAGCGGACCAGGCGGCGGTGGAATTCGACCTCGTCGCCGCGGATGAATAGGCGGTAGTCGGGAACGCCGAGCTGTTCCAGCGAGCGGGCGCTAAACAGCGCGCCGTTGAACAGGGATGCGATGCCGGGCAGGAGATCGTGGTTGCCGTCGATGGTCTCGAGGTCGCTAGGCAGTTCGAGCCCGGTAGCAGCCTTCTGATCTGCGAAGTTGGTGAACCACTTCGTGCCCTCGGAGTCGCGTACTTCCGGGAGTTTGGGGTTGATGCCGCTTTCGAAAAGCTCCTCGCGATGACGGCGCCACACCAGCCCGCGGCGCAGGGGGAATGCCAGCTTGTTCGGGGCCTTAATGTCGCAGACCACCGGCGAGACAGCGTCGAGCTGGTGACGTCGCGCGCAGCTGTGCAGCGCCTTCAGCACGTAGGAGTCCTCCGGGCGCCCGTCATCATCGGCGCACCAAATCCACCCCGCGCCCAGCGACAGCGCAGTCAGCATGCCCAGTGCGAAACCACCAGCGCCGCCCAGGTTCGTCTTGGAGCCGAAGTAGTGAATTTCCGGCGCCGATCCGCTTTCCGACGACTGCTGCGCCGCCACCTGCTCAGCGAGCTCCTTGACCTTCGGGTCGTTGCCGTTGTCGACGATGATGAGCCATTTCGGCATGTGGGTCTGGCTGGCAACGATGGGAAACGATTGACGCAGGTCCTCGATGCGGTTGTGAGTCACCACGATTGCGGCCGTTGCTGCCTCATCGTGCTTTGGGTGGTCAGCCGAGTTTTCGCTCACTTCGTTCTCCATCGGGGACGTACCGTTTATTACTGTTTTTATTGCTGTCTATCTTGCCATGTTGCTCCGGGTGAGCAATTCGCCAACCACCCGCGCCGCCCGCAATCTGCCCGCGAGCCGCCCGCTTGGCCACTATGGACCCGCGCCCAGCTCCCCGCGAAGCTGCTACCGGCGCTGCGCGACCACTTTGCGCACCTGGTCGGCGGCCTCTTTACCTTCGTAGGCTTCGACCACTTCGTCGACAAGCCCTGCCTGTCGAACCGTACCGTGATCAATCCACAGTGCCGTGTCACACAGCTGCGCCAGGAATTCATTCGAGTGCGACGCAAACACCAGCAGACCGGAGCGGTCGACCAATTCGGTCAACTTCGTCCGGGCCTTCGCCATGAATGCGGCGTCGACGGCTCCGATGCCTTCGTCGAGAAGCAGGATCTCCGGCTCAATGGACGTGACCACACCGAGCGCCAGACGCACGCGCATACCGGTGGAGTAAGTGCGCAGTGGCATGTGCAGGTAATCGCCGAGTTCGGTGAATTCTGCGATTTCGTCGAGCTTGGATTTCATCTGCTTGCGCGTCTGCCCCAGGAACAGGCCACGGATGATGATGTTTTCCAGGCCGGAGATCTCCGGGTCCATGCCGACACCGAGGTCGAACACCGGAGCCACACGCCCGCGCACATCGGCGGCACCGCGCGTGGGCTCATAGATTCCCGACAGTAGTCGCAGCAGCGTGGACTTACCCGCTCCGTTGTGGCCTACCAAGCCGACGCGGTCGCCCTCGCGCAGATGGATGTTGATGTCCTTCAGCGCCTCAATGACCACGACATTGGAGTCATTGCGGCCAATCGCACCACCCGCGGCGCCGAGGAACGCCTTCTTCATCGACCGCGATTTGGCGTCGAAAATGGGGAAGTCAACGCACGCGTTGTAAGTATCAATGCTGACCATGCTTATCCCTTGCTAGTTCTATTCGCTTTACGACGGCCTTTGCGGCCTAAACCCAGTAGCTCACGCGGGAGCGCCACAGGCGCATGGCCCCGAGTGCCAGCAACAGGCCAACTGCGGTGCAGGCGAGGACGATCCACCAGTGGTAGGTATCCACCGGCTGGCCGGTCAGTGGGGCGCGGATGATTTCCAGGTAGTGGAACAGGGGATTGATCTCTGCGATGCGTGCGCGTTCGGCGACGGCACCGCCCTGTTCCTCCAGTGTCTTGGTGGTCCACACAATCGGAGTCATGTAAAACACCAGCTGAATTAGGGAATCCAGCAGTGGTGCCACGTCGCGGTAGCGCGTAGCGATGATGCCGAAGAACATCGTCACCCACACACCGTTGACCACCAGCAGCGCCATCGCGGGGATGACCAGGAAGAAGTTCCAGCCCAAATCCGGACGGAAGACCAGCACGAGAATCAGCCAGATCACCATGTTGTGGGCCAGGAAAAGCAACTGACGCCACACCAGCCTGTAGACGTGAACACTCAGCGCACTGGGCAGCTGTTTGATGAGGCCTTCGTTTTCAATGAAGACGGTTGCGCCCTCGCGCACGCAGCCGGAGATGAAGCCCCAGATAATCAGACCAACGGTCACGTGCGGCAGGAAGAACGCCAGGTCCTGCTGGAACAGCAGCGAGTACAGCAGGCCGAGAGCCAGGGCCATCGCGCCGGTGGCAATGGTGATCCACAGCGGGCCAAGCGTGGAGCGACGGTACCGCTGCTTGATGTCCTGCCAGCCCAGTTGCAGCCACAGTTCGCGCTGGCCAAAGCCGGTAGCCAGATCCCGCCAGGCAGCGCCCATGGTACGGGAACGCGATTTGAAAGCCGGTGCCTCACCCGTTGCGTCAACCATTCGCGCAATGTCGCGGCGGAGGGTTTCCTCCGTGCGGAGAGCGGAGCCATTGCGCACAGTATCGGCAGACTGGTCGGCTGCGTCTGCGGATTGGCAATCATTTTCTGCGTTAGTCACGTCTCCAAACTACTAGCAAGGGCGGATTAGATTGAATACCGACAGCGCCGGGCGAGCCATTATTCCACGTCGTCGCGGCGAACAACGGTCGCGTGGGATGGTCGTCATTGGTGGTTACGTGGTGCTTCTGAGGCTGGTTCCACAACTGGTTATGTGACTGGTTATGTGAGTCTGGAAAACTTACATACAATCGCCGCTGTAACTGCTTTATGGCCTGCGGCTGGTGCATATGATTCACGCATTGGGAGTGCTTGCGCATGGCTACAGGCAGGAAAAGTTCAGCCAATTTTAAGCAACTACTAAAAAGGGATAAAGATTATCCTATAGGGGGTTGCTTCGATAGAATTGGCTCCAACTAAGATGTGCAAGCGATACACGGTTCGAGGCATGGACACTCGATTCGTGGATGATTGCACGGTTAATTCTGAAATAGATGTCGCAGCTTGAATTCGAAACCGGGAAAGGGTTTTCATGGCCTTCGATGTGCCTACAACCAGGGGTGCTTACTCGTCGCTTTCCGACGGGTGGACATACCTCAATGCGGGTCAACGCACCCAGGTGCCCGAACGTGTTCAGGCTGCGATGATTTCTGCATTTCGCAATGCGCAGAAGTCCCTTCCAGGTGAGACTGGGGCGGGGGCTCATGGTCAGTCGCGTAGCTCGGGCGTTCCCGCTGCAGCGGAACTGACCGCCAGTGCGCGCCGGGCTTTTGCAGACCTCACTGGCGGTCCGGTCGCCGGTGTGGTGTTGGGATCTTCGCGTGAGGTGCTCATGGAGCAGTTCACGTCCGCAATGAGTCGACGCTTGACTCTCGGCTCTAACCTGGTGATTTCTCGCATCGGTTCGCAGGTCGTACACGCACCACTACGCCGGGCAGCCAATCTCTACGGGGCTCAAGTCCGCATTGCTGAGGCTGACTTGTCCTCGGGTACGTTGCCCTCCTGGCAGTTCGACGAACTTGTAGACGAGCACACTCGCCTCGTTGTCGTCCCGGCCGCGGATCCGTTCGTTGGCACCATCGCGCCGGTAGCTGACATTTCTCGGCGGGTGCATGAGCACTCCAACGCCTGGGTGTTGGTCGATGCCTCGGATATTGTTGCCTACCGCGACGTGTCGATGAGCAAGCTGGGCGCCGACATCATGCTGGTTGACGCCTCCGTGCTGGGCGGGCCTGAGGTCGCAGCTTTGGTGTTCAAGGATCCCGAGATGTTCGAGCGCATGACGTCGTTAAGCTATGTGCCGAATGCGCGCGGCGTCGAGCGGATTGAGGTTTCCCCGGTGTCGCCGGCACTGCTCGGTGGGGTGTCGGAATCGGTGCTGCACCTGGCATCGCTGGATAGCACGGCGAGGGGGTCGCGTAGGCACCGCATTGAAACGGCGATGCCGCAGGTTTCTCGCTACTTGACGACGTTGTCGGAGCGCCTGATTGCGGCGCTGATGACCCTGCCGCGGGTGTACATCATCGGCATGGATACCGAAGATGATTCTTTCGCGAGTGTGTCGCGGGCACAGCACATTCCGCGGGTTAGCTTCCTCGTCGATGGAGTGTCGGCGAAGGTGGTCGTGGACAGGCTGCTGGATAATGGCCTGGTGACCAGCATTGTTGATGCATACGAATCGCCACTGTTGGAGGCCATGGGCATCGCTGAGGCTGGAGGTGCCGTGAGAGTCGGCCTCCAGCCGTTCAATACGCCGCACGATATTGACCAGCTCGTGCGCGCAGTTGCCTCGCTCGGTTAACTAGGCGGTCAGCTAACTAGACGGTCAGCACAATCTTGCCGCTGACCGCGCCACTGTCGAGCAGTTCGTGGGCCTTGGCCGCGTCGCTCATATCCATGACCTCATGAATTTGAGGGGTGACGGTGCCGTCGGCAAGCATTGGCCAAACGGTGTCCTCTGTGGCGTTGACGATGCGAGCCTTGTCAGCTAGATCGCGGTAGCGCAGACCGGTGGCGGTAATGGAGCCGCGCTTGCTCAGCAGGCGGCCAATGTTGAGCTCGCCCTTTACACCGCCCTGCATGCCGATGATGACCAGGTGGCCGTCCTTCGCCAGGGCCTTGACGTTTCGGTCGAGGTACTTTGCGCCCATGATGTCCAGAATGACATTGGCGCCGCCCTCAGCTGCGATGATTTCCTCGAAGTCCTCTTCTTTGTAATTGATGAGGATGTCGGCGCCGAGCTCTTTGCACTTAGCCAGCTTCTCCGCTGAACCGGCGGTGACTGCGACGCGAGCGCCAAGCTGCTTGGCCATCTGAATAGCGAAAGTGCCGATGCCACCCGCGCCACCGTGAACCAGTAGTAGATCGCCTTCCTTTAGGCCGGCAATCATCACGACATTCGAGAACACCGTGCAGGCAACCTCGACGATAGATGCGGCCTCGGTGAAGGAGTAGCCATGTGGCAGTGGGAGAATCTGGCCGGCCGGGACTGCGACCTTTTCGGCGTAAGCGCCACCGGAGAGAAGGCAGCAGACCTCGTCGCCGACTTTCCAGCCCTGAGAGTCGCCCTTGACCTCTTCAATGACACCCGCGCACTCCAGGCCGAGGGTGTCGGTCACGCCTTTCGGTGGCGGGTAGTGGCCAGCGGCCTGAAGCAGGTCAGCGCGGTTTACGCCAGCGGCTTTGACCTTGACCAGCACCTGCCCATCCTCGAGAGTCGGTTCCGGAGCATCGGCCCATTCCAGGGCGCGGGGGTTGGAAAGATCAGTCTGAATGATTGCCTTCATAGTCTTCAAAGGTAATGCAAAAACTGGTTATGCACGCGGTATTTCAAGCTCTTTTGCAATTAGCAAAAATAGTTATGTCTGTAGAGGTGGATGCTTGGGGTGTGGTTTGGGATGAGAAGACTAGCGAAAGGTGCTGGCAAGGGCTGTTATGAGGGCGTTTGCTGCCTCACGGCGGTATGCGGTTATGATGTTGTCGTTGGAAGTATGGCAGAGCGGCCGAATGCACTGGTCTTGAAAACCAGCGAGGGTCACACCTCCGGGGGTTCAAATCCCCCTGCTTCCGCAGATGGAAACCCTCGGTAGTTGTTCTACCGGGGGTTTCGTTGTGTTTGAACTGGTAGTAAGCAAAATACTAGCCGGAAATAGGCGGAAGTTGTAGGGTCTGAAAGTAAGTCAGATGGACTGAAAATGGACTGAAAAATTTAGTCCAGTCCATAAAGGGAAGAAAACACCCAATGCCAGAGCCGAAATTTATCCCGAGCACGAAAAAGGGAGCCAGCAAGAAAGACGGTCATTGGCGCATTCGGTATGCTGCCCCCGACGGGAAGAGGCGGTCAATCACTCGTCAGCACAAAATCGACTGCATAGCGGCGTACCAAGCAGAGCGACGCAGCATTGAACTAGGTACCTGGATACCCCCGGAACGGCGGAAGAAAGAAGCAGAGCGAAAAGGCATTACCGTCACCACGTATTTTGAGCGGTTGCCGACTATCAAGGGTTGGTCGCCGGGAACAGTGCGGGGATACACCGCAAAGTTCAACAATCACATCAAGCCGGAACTAGGTAGCCGTCCCCTAGCCGATGTAACACGGGCTGAAATAACGCAGTGGTACCTGGACATGGCGGAGAGAAACAAGAAGCACCAAAAACTCGTACATGACACCTATTCGCTTATGCGCACAATCTTTAACCAAGCGGTAGAAGATGAACTCATCGACGCTTCGCCCGTGCATGTGAAGGGCGCGGGTAAGCGGCCAACACGAAAAAAAGAGATTGTTGTACCTTCTCCAGAAGAGTTAGCGAAGATAGCTGACCTCATGCCTAATCACTATCGAGCTGCGGTCATGGTGGCGGCTTACTGCAGCCTTAGAATCAGCGAATGGTCTGAATTACGGCGAAAAGACGTTCTCTTGTCGATAGCCCCCAATGGGGCGGAAGAGTGGAGCTTACACGTCTGTAGGCAAGCGCCGGACGAAGAGGGCGATAAAGGCGCGGTACGCATGCACCTTAAGGCCGGGGGAGAGCGCTACGTGTCGATACCACAGGCGATAGTTCCCTTGCTGCAGTGGCACATGCGGAAGTATGTCGCGCCGGGCGAAGGCGCACTGTTGTTTCCGAATCGGGACGGTACATGGACGGATAGGCGGCGGTTTAATTCCTTGCTAAAAACTGCGGTGAGAAAGGCTATTGGTCGTGAGGATATGACTAGCCACGACTTGCGGCATTTTGGGGCGACGGAGTTTGCTCGCTCGGGGGCTAGCGCTGCAGAGCTACAAGCGCGGCTTGGGCACTCGACTGTTGACGCGGCTATGACATATCAACATGCGGTGCAGTCTAGAGATCGTGATGTTGCTAACCGTATGTCGGTAGCTGAAGTTAGTATCCCCGCTGAGACAGATAGCCCCTGCGTTAAACGGCATGAGAGCGGCAAGAATGGGAAAGGTGACGGTACCTGTGAATGTCGATGATGAATCGTCATTGGTGAAGGTTCAGCGGCGGATTATTGGGGAAATCCATATTCGCCCGTCCAAAAAGGAGTCCGCCCCGGATAGGTGGGCATATTTCGTACCTGTAGAGGCCAATGAGCAGGTGAAGCAGAGCGCTGCCGGAACTCGTGTCCGCACGAATCTATCCGATGATGTCCCTCCCCCTGAGCCGGACGCTATGGACGGGAAGCGGTCTAAAGAGGTGGATAGGATTATTGGAAAACTAGAAATGGATTTCATCTTGGATATACCCAAGGTGGGGTCGTATGACTCGGCTGTTGTTGCGGCGGCATTGGTTCAGCTCATTGACACTATCGAGAGGGAGGCAGGGCGGGAAGAAGCCTATTATTCGGTTGTTTCGGTTAGAGACGACTCGGGGGTGCCTGCGATTGGTAGCGGAAAATTCTTATATGAAACGGAGGGTATTGGCGGGTGGGTGATTGACGCGTCCGCATTACGAAGGTTGCTAGAGGGGTACCTAGAGCGGAAAACTGTTTCCGGGAAACTTCGCTAGGTAGTTGCGCGTTCCGCTAGTCTCCGCTTTACTTAAACGTGAGGGGCTGATTTACCCTCAGCGATAAAGCTCTGGAAGAGTCGGGTCGCTCAATTTTGTGCACGTCTTTTACGGCGTGACATGTTGAGAGGATACCGACGTGTCAGAAGATTATGTACGTGAAGCGCTAGTAAAGCGCGGTTACGACCCATACCTCACAATGAATGAGGCGGTCGTTTACACCGGTTTCTGCGACCGGACTTTGCGTCAATATATTGCCGACGGGAAACTACGGGCATACCGGGCGGGGCGGGCATTCCGATTCAAGAAAACCGACCTTGACGCACTTTTTACTGCTACAGACCGATGGGGTGCGTAGCAGTGGACACAAAGAAAAACCCCGCGCCAGGCGAACGCAGGGAAATTCAAAACAACTGTTACCCATATCGTAACCAAGTACGGCGCAGCATGCCTAGCGCGTGGGAAACACTAGCTGTAGACGCACTAGCCCTACTTGTATCCTCCACCGCTGAAGTGGTGCAGTACGCCACCGCCCGACGCGGCGTAACGGCCACTGATTTCCCGCGTCTGTATCGCCCGGCGTACCTCGTATTGCTGGAATGCGCTGAGGAACACATCAACACGGGTAGCGCCTCGGAACGTGTGGATATGGTGCAGTTTGGTCAACGCCTGCAGGAAAAGCAGCACAGCACAGGCACGCGGGTATGGCGGCGCATTAGCAACAGCAACGGCTACAGTGCCCACCCGCTGGGTATGGCAGAGCTGGGGCTGATTAACAACGCCCTCACGGAGCTGACTAGCCAAGCAGCTTTCCAGCACCTACAGGCAGCGCAGGCACAGACACAGCAGTGTCTAGACACCGCAACGCTTACCGGCATTGGCCGCGCAATGGAACATCTGCAGAAAGCCCAAGAC